>NZ_JBKFDO010000039.1:0-664 GCF_046557355.1 Myroides sp. DW712 | reverse complement strand
CATCATAGTACACCAAAAACTCCCCTTCTCCTTCTCTTATTTCAATTGACACATTGTTGGGTGCGTTTTGAATAATCTCTTGTAAGATTTTGATGTTTGTCTCATTCTTCACCATATCGCCAAAGCCTTCTGTAGCAATACCTAAAATATCTATTTTTGTTCCTAAATCATTGTTAATGTCCTCAATAGGTCCATCTGAATTGTTCATTCTCCATGCTTTAATTACATCTTCTGAGAAGTAGATATAAGCGGTAATCACATCTTTTTCATCTTCCGTACCGACATTAACCTTTTTAGACACCGTTTTGAAAAAAGTATTAGTTTCAATAGCAGTTAAATCCAAGTCAATTTTATCATATCCTCCCTCTGTATTAGGTTTGAGGTAAGCGTATTTGTTTGTTTCTGGATTAAAAGAAACCAAGTAGCTAACATCTGTTTCTTCTGTATTACCTCCATTGATAATGCTGTTGATTTGTTCCTCCAATTTTTCTTCCAGTTCAACAAGCTGATTGCTTACATAGCTATCTCCCGTTAACAACTCCCATTTTGAACCGTCCCAGTAGTAAAAACCTGCAGCCATTTCCGTTCCATTGTTGTAGACAATTACTCCCGTTGGATTACTTCCTCCTTCTAAGACCGTATTTGCCTGTAAGGCAATTCGAGG
>NZ_JBKFDO010000038.1:0-1225 GCF_046557355.1 Myroides sp. DW712 | reverse complement strand
TGAAGGTAGAATTATTGGCAATCTCACTCACCGCCAATTTAACGGCATTCCCATCACTATCAGTAATCGTCAACATATCATCTTCCAACGTAAAGGTCTCGTTTGTCGTATTGAAGTCTGACCAGTCGATTTCTTCGTGATCTCCTTCTGCGTCGATATAGTAGAATTTCTTCTCGGTTGTATTGTAGTAAACGTTACCGAATTTGCCTTCTAATTTGTTGACAATTTTAGTAATCAATGTTTCATTATCGGTAAGATTTGTAATGAATTCTTCATTGGTTGTCAATTCGGTAATGAAGGTAGAATTATTGGCAATCTCACTCACTGCCAACTTAACGGCATTCCCATCACTATCAGTAATCGTCAACATATCATCTTCCAACGTAAAGGTCTCGTTTGTCGTATTGAAGTCTGACCAGTCGATTTCTTCGTGATCTCCTTCTGCGTCGATATAGTAGAATTTCTTCTCGGTTGTATTGTAGTAAACGTTACCGAATTTACCTTCTAATTTGTTGACAATTTTAGTAATCAATGTTTCATTATCGGTAAGATTCGTAATGAATTCTTCATTGGTTGTCAATTCGGTAATGAAGGTAGAGTTGTTAGCTATTTCTTCCACAGCTAATTCAACTGTATTACCATCAGAATCTGTGACAGTCAGCTTATCATTTACTAGTGTAAAACTTACGTTAGTTGTATTAAGTTCTGACCAATCAATTTCTTCTTGAGTACCATCTTCATTGATATAGTAGAATTTCTTTTCCGTTGTATTAAAATAAACATTTCCGTATTTTCCTTCTAATTTGTTGATAATCTCCGTAATAAACGTCTCATTGGCCGTTACCTTGGTGATGAATTCTTCATTGGTTGTCAATTCGGTAATGAAGGTAGAGTTGTTAGCTATTTCTTCCACAGCTAATTCAACTGTATTGCCATCAGAATCTGTGACAGTCAGCTTATCATTTACTAGTGTAAAACTTACGTTAGTTGTATTAAGTTCTGACCAATCAATTTCACTTTGCGTACCATCTTCATTGATATAGTAGAATTTCTTTTCCGTTGTATTAAAATAAACATTTCCGTATTTTCCTTCTAATTTGTTGATAATCTCCGTAATAAACGTCTCATTGGCCGTTACCTTGGTGATGAATTCTTCATTGGTTGTCAATTCGGTAATGAAGGTAGAGTTGTTAGCTATTTCTTCCACAGCTAATTCAACTGTATT
>NZ_JBKFDO010000037.1:0-1511 GCF_046557355.1 Myroides sp. DW712 | reverse complement strand
TCCACACTCTTCCACATCTACTCCTTCTTTTTCTCGCGCGAACTCAACTTTTGTTTTCAAAGACCAACTGTCCATATAAAAATAAAGTTTATTTCAATTGAAAAAAATAATAACTCACTTTTTTATAGCGGTTTGGTAGCGCAGCGAACAAACCGATGTAAAAAATGAGTCAACAACCGAAGGGCGTTAGCTTCTTAGATAAAATGTCTTTAGATGATCCGAAGGAAAAACAGCCTTGAGCTAATGGCTGGACACAAGGGAGTAGCGTAGCGGAACCCTTGATGGCCAAAGCCGGCTGGAGAGAGGCAACGAACGACAGCCTGCGAGCCCCCTGCGAGTGGAGCAAGGGTGGAAGACCAAAAGCAGGTAGCGCAGCGGACTGCGCGGGCTTGCATATATACAAGAACAGCCCTGGCGGGATTTTTGACTTTTGATAAATCGTGACAGGGCTGGGCGCAGGATACAAGACGTTCCTTAGTGTAAGCCAAAGCGTAGCGGAGGCAACTACAACCAAGCGCCGCAGCCCACAGCGACCCGCAGGCGAGCCAAATTATGCCCAGCGGTGGACGTGTTGCGCCTTGAAGGGCGTAGCGAAGCGAAGACAAAAAGGGGCATAAACGGACAAAGCAGCTGGGCGTGAGAAGGACGACGGGAGCTGCAAGAAGAAGGACAACCTGCAAAGCGAAGCGGAGCATCCGTAGGGCTTCAAGGCTGTTTTTTTGCTCCTATTTTTATTTTTCAATTGACCCGAGAGCTTTGCTCGAACTGGCGAAGCAAAAAAAAGGCCTTGAAGGGTTGGCCGATGCTTGCCGAACAAGGACGACGAACTCCGCTTTTCCTGCGCTTCTTTCTTTTTTCCCTGCGCTTCTTTCTTTGTATAAACGCCCTTTAATGAGCAAGTTATTGCAAAGGATGGTATTTGTTGACCGATGTCTGTAATTGCTCTAATTCGCTTTGTTTGTATGCCTGGGTACTACTGCTGTGCTTGTGTCCGGAAAAGGCTTGTACTAAGCGAAGATTATGTCCTGATTTTAAAAGAAGAGCAATCACACTTTGACGGATTTTAAGGGGTTGGATTCTTTCAGTTTTACTCCTGTCTTCATTGAGCAATCGACTAATCCCCTGCCCTTGCAAGGATTTGCCGTACTTAGATATAATAAAATGTGTGGTCGTGGGGTTAAACTGATCTCTATCTTCTAAATAGCGAAGTAGTAAGACGATTTGGGTAGCTTGTAAAGGCAAGGTTCGAGCGTGGGTTTTACTGGTTTTGGCGATGTGGATTTCCGCTTTTTCTAAGTTTACATCTGTGAGTTGCAACCCACTGATTTCTTGTACTTGTAAACCTTGATGGATTAGGAGGCTTATAATAGTTTTATTGCGGGTTTCCAGGCGTTTGTCCTTGGATTGGTAGTTGGCTTGTAAAGCGTCTAATTCGAGTTTGGTATACAGCTTTTCTGTGGCAATCGCGCGGTTGATCGGGTCTTGTAAGGTGAGCTTGATACAGGGATGAT
>NZ_JBKFDO010000036.1:0-1525 GCF_046557355.1 Myroides sp. DW712 | reverse complement strand
GCGGTAATCACATCTTTTTCATCTTCCGTACCGACATTAACCTTTTTAGACACCGTTTTGAAAAAAGTATTAGTTTCAATAGCAGTTAAATCCAAGTCAATTTTATCATATCCTCCCTCTGTATTAGGTTTGAGGTAAGCGTATTTGTTTGTTTCTGGATTAAAAGAAACCAAGTAGCTAACATCTGTTTCTTCTGTATTACCTCCATTGATAATGCTGTTGATTTGTTCCTCCAATTTTTCTTCCAGTTCAACAAGCTGATTGCTTACATAGCTATCTCCCGTTAACAACTCCCATTTTGAACCGTCCCAGTAGTAAAAACCTGCAGCCATTTCCGTTCCATTGTTGTAGACAATTACTCCCGTTGGATTACTTCCTCCTTCTAAGACCGTATTTGCCTGTAAGGCAATTCGAGGAAGTAATACCCCTTTATTATTAGCTTGAATATCAAGCATCGCTGCTTTATTTACTCGCTTGGTTCCAATTCCTACTCCTGGTTTATCTTGAGCAACTAATACAAGAGATGTTGCACATAATAAGATGGTAAATATCGTTTTTTTCATCATTTTTATTTTTATAATTCGTATTGCTATTTGTCTTTATTTTCTGTTTATATTTCTTGTTTTACTTCCGTTGAGATGTATTCGATAATTACATCGTATTCTCCACTAAGTAAAGTGGTACACATGGCACCAAGACCAAATTTGAATGTTAGGATTCCACCCGCATGGTTAACTGCCGTAACGGAATTCTGAACTAACTCTGCTCCTTTTAGAATTTTTACACTTAGCAAAGTTTGTAGATCTTTTATCTCAAATCCTTTTTCAAAATTAGTATTGTACTTCACTGAAGCAGAGTGATCCTTAACCATTGCTTTGTATTTTGCTTTATACACTGCATGACCATCGACGTATTCATTTAGTTTCACTTTATCATTGGTTACCAAGTGAATTTCTGTACGTTCTAATAATTTTTCAATAATGGTATTATTTGTTACATCTTCAATCACTTTCAAAATATCTTGTGAAATATCAATGGGTTGTGGTTGGTCATCGACGATGATATACAATACGTCTTCTGTACTATTGGCATCTATCTTTCCATAAAACACATTTCCTCCAGTTGAACTATAATTATTAACCGTATTGAAGATTTCCTTTTTCAACAGCGCACTATTTTGAACAGAAGTAATCACATCTTCAGTCATATTAATGTAGAAGATTTTGTCGTGTTCTCCTAAATAAGAGTAGTAAATATCGCCTTCTTTTAGGTTACCAACCGCAAGAGTTTCTGTTGGTTGTAGGGTACCTTCTAAACCATCTCCAGCAGCTACATGCTTCCCAATTGATGTTTGGGTTTCGTGTTGGGTTAAGTTAATTTCATGTTTTTGATTGTCGCCATCATAGTACACCAAAAACTCCCCTTCTCCTTCTCTTATTTCAATTGACACATTGTTGGGTGCGTTTTGAATAATCTCTTGTAAGATTTTGATGTTTGTCTCATTCTTCACCATATCGCCAAAGCC
>NZ_JBKFDO010000035.1:0-1805 GCF_046557355.1 Myroides sp. DW712 | reverse complement strand
AAGAGGGTGTCCCAAAAGGTCACCCTCTTTTGTATTTTATAAAACGTTACTTTTCTCTTTGCTTAAAAATTCTTGCAATTAAAACGAGTTTTAGACTTATAATTTGTCATTTTTCGTTTATCAGTCTCTTTTTTAAGGTAAAAATTGTTGTTTAAAGTCGATTTTCCTCTATTCTTAGTAAGTTTCCTTAAATTATGTGCAAGAGCCATCAGTCCAAATTCAATTTGGACCATTTCTAATCCTCTTAGGGTAAACCTAGTAAATTTATTGTTGCTTTTAAGTTGACCAAAAACAGCTTCTACTTCTACAGGCCTTTTACTTCTGTGATATTTTCCTCGTTCAGAGTTTAGAAGTTCTCTAATATGCTGTTTTATTTGCATCAATCTATGATTCATAGTGACTGTTCTATTTTCTTTTGCTTTATTACATTGCTCTTTTAAGGAGCATTCCAAGCAGTTTGAAGCTTGATACAGATTTATTTTCGAAGCAAAACCCGTGGTGGTGTATTTAATACTACTTCCTACATTTGGCAGTTTCTCTCCATTTGGACATAAGATGTAATCAAACAATTTATTGTAGTAAAGATTGTGTTGTAGAAAAGGATTGTTCTTCCAAGCTCTTTTCTGTTCCATGTGGAAGTAATTGAATTTCACATAGGGAGTTATTTCTCTTTTAAGTAAATACAGATAATTTTCTTCGCTACCATACCCAGCATCTGCTACAACTTCTTTACTTTGTTGTACATAGGCTTGTTCAAAGGTTTCCAGGTGATTGATTAAGGTAGTGGTATCAGTTGATGTTTGTGCAATAGTATAATGGGTAATAAACTGATTTTCAGTACTTATTTGAATGTTGTATGCAGGTTTAAGCTGCCCATTTTTCATGTGATCTTCTTTCATTCGCATAAAAGTGGCATCAGTATCTGTTTTACTATAACTATTTCGAGTACCTAAAGTTTCTAGTTGTTGTTCGTATTTTTCCAAGCGAGGTAAATGCTCGTCTTCTAACTGTTTGAGCTGTTTAGCTGTAGGTTTGGGTAAATCTGCCCTATGTTTATTTAACTGAGTCACTTTTTCTTTAAGCTCTAAACTATCAATATTTTTGGAACAGTGTTCTTTTGTTAATTCACTTTGATCCTGTTTGATTTGACCCTCTATTTCTGTGAGAACATCTTGAATTTTTGTTTCTAACTTAGCCTTGTTTTTCTCCACTGAACCACGCCATACAAAGGTGTATCGGTTAGAGCTAGATTCAATTTTTGTTCCATCAATATATTGGACTTGTAAACTAACATATTGTAATTCTTGTAACAGACGAACCACATCTGCAAAAAGCTGATGGATTTGACCTTTCAATCGCTTAGCGCGAAAATAATTAATCGTGCGATGATCAGGCAAGCTATGACCTGATAACCATATAAAATAAATGTTCTCAGTCAAAGCCCGTTCAATCTTACGCGATGAATAAATATTATTGAAATAGGCGTAGAATAAGACTTTTATCATCATACGGGGATGATAACTAGTGGTACCACCACCTTTATATTGACTTAAAATAGAACTAATATCTAACTCATCAACAACAGCATTGATAAGACGAACAGGATGGTCTAAAGGAATTTTAGATAAAATATCTTCAGGAAATAGACTCGGCGATTTTAAACTTTCAGATTTGAACATTATATTTGTCTTTCTTATTGTTTGGGTGCACCTTGAAGATAATTATTTTTGAGGACAAACAATGAAAAAACCCCGCCTTTTTTAGACGGGGTTTTTGTTTTTTAGGCTTTTTAGACAGCCTCTTTT
>NZ_JBKFDO010000034.1:0-2187 GCF_046557355.1 Myroides sp. DW712 | reverse complement strand
TAGTAGTCCCGGGCAGACTCGAACTGCCGACCCCTACATTATCAGTGTAGTACTCTAACCAGCTGAGCTACGAGACTCTGTATTATATTATTATATTTTTATTTGAACAAACAGCGAGAGTAAAATAAACCAACACCTTTTTTCTCTAGAAAGGAGGTGTTCCAGCCGCACCTTCCGGTACGGCTACCTTGTTACGACTTAGCCCCAGTCACTAGTTTTACCCTAGGCAGCTCCTTGCGGCGACCGACTTCAGGTACCCCCAGCTTCCATGGCTTGACGGGCGGTGTGTACAAGGCCCGGGAACGTATTCACCGGATCATGGCTGATATCCGATTACTAGCGATTCCAGCTTCATAGAGTCGAGTTGCAGACTCCAATCCGAACTGAGACCAGTTTTTGAGATTCGCATCCAGTTGCCTGGTAGCTGCTTTCTGTACTGGCCATTGTAGCACGTGTGTAGCCCAAGACGTAAGGGCCGTGATGATTTGACGTCATCCCCACCTTCCTCACGGTTTGCACCGGCAGTCTTGTTAGAGTTCCCGGCATGACCCGATGGCAACTAACAATAGGGGTTGCGCTCGTTATAGGACTTAACCTGACACCTCACGGCACGAGCTGACGACAACCATGCAGCACCTTGTAAATTGTCCGAAGAAAAGTCTATCTCTAAACCTGTCAATCTACATTTAAGCCTTGGTAAGGTTCCTCGCGTATCATCGAATTAAACCACATGCTCCACCGCTTGTGCGGGCCCCCGTCAATTCCTTTGAGTTTCATTCTTGCGAACGTACTCCCCAGGTGGGATACTTATCACTTTCGCTTAGCCACTCAGTCCGAAAACCGAACAGCTAGTATCCATCGTTTACGGCGTGGACTACCAGGGTATCTAATCCTGTTCGCTACCCACGCTTTCGTTCATCAGCGTCAATAAGTACGTAGTAATCTGCCTTCGCAATTGGTATTCCATGTAATATCTAAGCATTTCACCGCTACACTACATATTCTAATTACTTCCATACTATTCAAGTCTAGCAGTATCAACGGCAATTTTACAGTTAAGCTGTAAGATTTCACCACTGACTTACTAAACCGCCTACGAACCCTTTAAACCCAATAATTCCGGATAACGCTCGGATCCTCCGTATTACCGCGGCTGCTGGCACGGAGTTAGCCGATCCTTATTCTTACGGTACCGTCAAATAGTTACACGTAACTACATTTCTTCCCGTACAAAAGCAGTTTACAATCCATAGGACCGTCATCCTGCACGCGGCATGGCTGGTTCAGAGTTGCCTCCATTGACCAATATTCCTCACTGCTGCCTCCCGTAGGAGTCTGGTCCGTGTCTCAGTACCAGTGTGGGGGATCTCCCTCTCAGGACCCCTAATCATCGTTGCCTTGGTATGCCGTTACCACACCAACTAGCTAATGATACGCATGCCCATCTTTTACCGATAAATCTTTATTATAAATGAGATGCCTCATCTATAAACCATGGAGCATTAATCCGAATTTCTCCGGGCTATTCCCCTGTAAAAGGTAGGTTGCATACGCGTTACTCACCCATCCGCCGGTCTCAAAAAAGCAAGCTCTCTCTACCCCTCGACTTGCATGTGTTAGGCCTGCCGCTAGCGTTCATCCTGAGCCAGGATCAAACTCTTCATCGTATATTTTTAATATTGTAAAAAGTTAGCTAGTTTATTTCGTGATCCTAAAATCACCTTACTCTCTTTTTTCGTATGCTGTTGTCCAATATGTCTATGATCGTATTTCTAATCTCTCTTCTACTTAATTTCGAAGCGAGTGCAAAAGTAAAACTTATTTCTCAATTTGACAAAAAAAATTAGAAATTTTTTTTCCTCCCTTTTTCTCAAATCGCTCGTTTACTAAAGCGAGTGCAAAAGTAAAAACTTTATTTGAACTGACAAAACTTTTTTGAAAAAATATTTCTCTCCGTTTTTCGCCAATCCCCAGTATTTACTGAAGCGGACTGCAAAGATAAAACTCTTTATTTCAATTATCCAAATTTATTTTTTAAAAATATTTCTAGCCAATCTAAAGTCTTTTTCTTCTGCTTTTCTATGAACGTCTGCTTGTTTAATGCGGATGCAAAAGTAGTACCTTTTTAGCCACTTCCAAATTATTTTAAACCTTTTTTACAAAGTATTTTTGATTAAAACCGCAACT
>NZ_JBKFDO010000032.1:0-3577 GCF_046557355.1 Myroides sp. DW712 | reverse complement strand
GTGGCTTGAGCACGACGTTCAGACAATTTTAGGTTATACGCATCGTTTCCACGACTATCCGTATGGGAGCGTACATCCAACTGAATCGTTGGGTGTTTGAGCAATACATCCACTACTTTCTGTAATTCTATTTGAGCATCTGGACGAATTGTCGCTGAATCAAAATCAAAGTGGATCGGTGCTAATTTCAATTTCTTGAATAAATCATCGCCTTTATTAATCAACTCAATTTCTATATTCACCCGTTGTTGAATATCGCGATTGGTATCCACCACAAATTCTTTGGTAAAATACCCTTCCTTATTTACTTGTACATTGTATTGATTTCCACACAACAACTTCTCCGCACTATAGTACCCTTGTTCATCGGTATAAATCTTATCAACAACTTTGTTTTGTCCATCGAAAAACAGCAACTCTACACCTACAACGCCTCCTTTAGAATCTATATCGGAAACCACTCCATCCATAATCTGATAGCAGGTTTTCTCCACAAATAGATAGATGTCATCGGCTCCATTGCCTCCAGTTCTATTGGAACTCACAAATCCTTTTTTCGAGGCCGTATCAATATACAGACCGAAGTCATCAAACGCACTGTTGATATCCGGACCTAAGTTCACCGGAACTCCCATTCTGCCATCGGCATTGATTTTGGATTTATACAAGTCCAACCCTCCAAATCCTGGGAAACCATCGCTGGAAAAATACAGCATATAGTCTGCCGAAATAAAAGGAAATGTCTCACGTCCTGCAGTATTCACTTGGTCGCCCAAATGTTCTACCTGTCCAAAACGACCGGTTTCGTAGATACTTACCCGAAATAAATCCGACTGACCCAAACTACCTTGACGGTCCGAAACAAAATACATCCACTTTCCATCGGGGGTTAAGGCGGGGTGAGCCGTGTTATATTCGTCTAGATTGAATGGCAACTCTTCAACAGCACCCCAACTCCCATCATGCTGTTTACTCGATTTGTAAATTTTTAATAAAGACGATTCCTCTTCGTTGTATTGGGCGCGTTTACTACCATGCGTCGAACCATTATTACTGGTAAAGTACATGGTTTGACCATCTTTGGTAAAAATAGCCGTACCCATATTGAGTTCCTTGGAAGCAATATTTTTGACAAATAGGGTTGGCTCTCCAAAACTACCATCTTCAGCAATGGCACTCGCGTACAACTTAGTATAGTTTTGATTGGTCCAACGGTGTATTTTGTTCTTCATCTGGTCATTATCCCGAGAAGAAGTAAAAATCAATTGACCATCCAAAAGCGTAGCACCATAATCAGAGAACTCGCTATTCAGCGATAAATTTGTCAAGGTAAATCGAGAGGTAGGTAGCGTTTGATTCACCAGCTCTTCGTTGGTGATAAAGAGCTGAGCACGAGAATCAGAGGCTTGTAATTCAGCAAATTGCTGTAATACCTTATCCGCTAAATCGGTGTAATTCATCGCCTTGAGAGTCTGCCCATATCGATAGTAATACTCCTTGTCTAAGCTAGCAACATCCTTCCCTTCATACGAGCCTTGAAACAGCTCATCGTACCATGTAAAGGCGTCTTCAAACTTAGCATTAAAGTAATAAGAATCCCCTAATTTACTGAGAATGGACGCATTAACCTGGCCTTTCTCAATCATGCTTTCATATACTTTAATTGCATCTACATACGCAAATGTATCAAAATTGCGATCCGCTTTCTTTTCCTTCCTCGTCTGTCCTAAGCTCATAACGCTAGTCAACAAGAAACAAAGCATTAAGCCGTTAAATACGTATTTCCTAACCATATATGCTTGTGTTTAGAAAAATCGCGGAGCAACTTTTCTTCTGTTGTTGTTAAATAATTCAAACTTCATAAAGATCTCATGAGATCCCGAGTGATACTTCGACAACTTACTGGTATCTGCATCATAAGTATATCCAATAAGTAAACTTTTGCTTACCTGAAATCCAGCTAATCCACTCACTGAAGCGTCCCATCGATAAGCTGCACCCACGGTAAACTTCTCGTAAAACCAAAAGTTAGCTGTAAGATCCACTTGCAACGGAGAGCCTGTCATTACTTTAACTAAAGCCGCAGGTTTGAACTGAATCATATAATTGATATCAAATACATATCCTCCCATTAAGTAAAAATGGGTTTTCTCCTTCATTACTTTATAATCATTGTCGTTGTAGATATTACTCGATAAAATCATCGGAGCAGATATCCCTACGTAGGCTTTATCGGAATATAAGTAAACCCCAGCCCCTACGTTACCAGAAAATTTACTGCTGATATTTTCACCAGCAATAGGATCCGTACCGTCATAGATGTGGAGCTTATCGTAGTTTACATCCAACAAAGATCCTGTTCCCTTTAATCCAAAGGCCAACTTATACTGGTAATCCAAATCAATAGTATAGGCTAAGTCAATAGCTAAACTGTTTTGATCCATCACCCCTAAATGGTCGTTCTTAAAGTGGAAGCCCATCCCAAGCCCCGAATCATTGAGCGGGGTTGTCGCCGATAAATAGGCTGTTTTAGGCGCTCCTTCTAAGCCCACCCATTGGGTGCGATACAATCCAAAGAACTGTAATTTGCTCACACTTCCTGCATAAGCTGGGTTAATCACCGAAGGATTATACATGTATTGGGTATATTGAGGGTCTTGTTGTGCAAAAGCAGTAGGAATGAAAATCAATCCTAAAATGGCACAAACCAGGGTATATATACTTCTTTTTCTTATCATTTCTAGCTCTTTTAATTGTTTTCCAAATGCAGGTTAGCAGCCTTCTTAATCATGCGGCTACCATTGTCATCCGTGTATTCATACGTAATCACGTAGTAATACGTACCACTTGGTAGTTTACTACCTTTGTCTACCGTAACTTTTCCTTCGGAATAGCCGCGGAAAACATTGCTACTTCCATCCCCTACTGGGTCATACCCACGCGTTTCATACACACGAGCTCCCCAGCGGTTGAAAATCTCTACTTTGTTGTTGGGATAGTTCTTGATGTTATCGATAATAAAGTAATCGTTCTTCCCATCTCCATCAGGAGTTACTAAGTTGTAAATCACAATATCACCATCTAATATCCAGTCTTTCTTTACCGTTCCGAAAGTGAAAATACCATAGCCTTTTACCGTTCCAATAGTAGTCACTTCTTTGGTAGACATATCCACAACTCCACCTTCATCCACCCAAAGTTGTTGTTTGGCATCCCAGCGTACAATGTGTAATTCCTCTTCAGGATTCTCTAACACATCAGGAGAAGTGGTCGACTCATCCCATGTCAGGGTCAACAACACATCACTTTGCTTGTTATTCCCCTTGTCAATTACCCAATACTCTTGGTCGTTGATTTTATTCAGCACTCCCACCATATTAGGGCGAGCGCTAAAAAAGGCTTCATCTCCATAGATGTATTGTCCCATAAAAACATCTCCTTCTTTTTTAGGAGCTGAAATACGCGCAGAACGGTATTTTTCTTGATCACCAATAGGATACACAAAGGATTCATTTCCGATCTTCTCAACTGCGCCTTGCACGTGAGCAGCATCGCCTACTGATTCTGCTGTGGCTCC
>NZ_JBKFDO010000031.1:0-3627 GCF_046557355.1 Myroides sp. DW712 | reverse complement strand
ATACGCGCAGAACGGTATTTTTCTTGATCACCAATAGGATACACAAAGGATTCATTTCCGATCTTCTCAACTGCGCCTTGCACGTGAGCAGCATCGCCTACTGATTCTGCTGTGGCTCCATTCTTAAAAGTAAACATCCCATGAGAAAGTTTAGTAACAGGGTTAAACGTTGAATCAACAACGATAATTCCGTTTTGAAAATCAACTACTCCAGAGGCATCAATATTATTCTTTAAATCAAAGGCTTTATGAGGCGTAGCACTGTTAAACTCTATGTGGTGAAAAGATGATAATCCATTTCCCCCTATTTGCTTCACAACACCGTCTGTTTCAGTTAGAAAAATAGTACGTGATTGCAGGTAATTTGGAGTTAAACCATACGCTCCATTATTAATGAAGTTTTGAAAGTAAATCACTACTCCTCCATTGGTTACATCTCCTGTCTCTTTATTCTCAAAAGTATTTTCAAAACTCACTAGGTCGTCCGGAGAAGAAATAGAAAGCACTCCTTCGTTGACGATAACCTGTTCTGCTTCTTGAGCATAGGTTACCACACTACTATATCCTAGTAGCAATAGTGTATATATTATTTTCTTTTTCATTCTTTTGTCATTTAATTACACCTTACTTCAGTCTTTTTTCATAAACTTGGATTCCCCCTACCTCTTCTACCAAAATTATCCATATCGTTTACCACCTTTTTTTATCCATTACACTCCTCCCAAAGTTGCCACAGTAGATACCATGGATTCTTCTATAAACGCAGGAATACTCGTACAGTACAAAATAATAGTGGTCTCATTATTAGGTTCTAACTCAATACTGGTTTTACTCCCTAAATCTTGAGGTGTGGATGTAGGAATTGCACCTGTTTGAGGCATAAATTGTTTAACGAATCTGTTCAAATAAATCCCTTAGATTAATTCTCCTCCCTGTTAAACGTCCTTGATTATCCCTTCTGATTTCTCTGTAATGTGTATTAGAACTTTTTTTCTAATCCATGAAAGCGAATGCTCTCCTTTACTTCCTATTCTTCTGTTGGATTCTCTGTTCCGATTTCTACTTGAACGTAGGAAACGGAACAGCTTACCAACAAAACAAGAAGTATTGAACTATTTATTTTTCAAAGATTGTAATCTTCTTATTACTAATTATCTTTTTTTACATACTCTAAAATCAAATAGTATGATCCTATTGGATGTAGAACTGTTAACGAATCTGCCATTCCAACAATAAGACGTGTCTTACCTCCTACTACTGTTTTGCGAATTACACCTTCTGTAATAGAGTTTGTAGCTCTATTAATCAGACGTGCTTGTAAAATCACCTCAGCAAAGTCTTCATCAACTTCAATCACATTCGTTTTAGAATTTAACCGTATTTCAAATACACGTTGTGCAATCTTCAAATCTGTATCTAACCATTTCTCTGGTTTAATTACTTCAGTAGAAGAATAATTTACCACTGTACCAGTTCCAATATTCGTAATTAAATTTGTCAGATATTCATTGAATACAGTACTGTTTTTCAATGCTGCAGGAATATCAATTTCCCAATTATTTTTATTCTCATCCGTATAGATATAAACCGCTGGGACTATATTATCTTCCGAATCTTTCTTCCCTAATAGACTAGTTAACGTTTCATTGGATTCCACTAGCGTAGTAAAGTCAATACGTTGAGCATCTCCTCTTTCTGGTGTATAGATTAGGAAATTTTTATTTACGGTTGTACCATTTTCTACTACTTCTTGACTTTCATATTTTAAAGAAGTTAAACTCTCTTTACTTTTAATTTCATCTGTCAAGTTATAGTTTACTCCAGAAGCTGTAATGATTAGGTTATCATTTATATCACGAGATATGGCAACATCACCTGTAGAAGTTGAAATAAACGTTTCTAACAATGTTTTCACCGAATTATCTGCGATAATTTTATCAAAGTCATGGATAATATCTTGTGTAACCGTAATTTTTGTACTAGCTGGCAGACCTGTTTCATCTTTATAAGAATACTCAATCATCTGGTCTCCATCAGTTCCCTTACTCAAACTCGTTAACGTTTCTGCAAATAATTCAGAAGCCGAATTTTTACCATCGTTGAAACTAAATCCAGCTTTTACTCCATCAGTATTTCCTGTTTCTTTCACTTCCAAAGAAGCAACGTACGATTCTGCTCTAATTATATCAGAGATATTCACTTCTGTATCTACCCCGCCTTCATTGATTACAAATACAACATCCCCATTTTGGTCGATTACCTTAATGTTCGAAATATTATTTGTGAGGTATTCGTTTAAAATAGTTTGTACACTAGAGTTATCAATAATATCTTGGAAGTTGTTCTGAACATCTGATACTACGTTAATTGTAATTCCCTCACCATTTGTTTTAATCGCTTCCTCGTTTTTATACACATAAACACCAGTTGTTCCACTAGCAGATAAAACAGTAGTTGTTTCTTGTGCTTTAATTTCATCGGTCAAGTTATAGCTTACTCCAGAAGCTGTAATGATTACGTTACCATTTCCATCACGAGATATCACAACATCCCCTGTAGAGGTAGAAATAAATGTCTCTAGCAATGTTTTTACCGAATTATCTTCAATAATTTTGTTGAAATCTGTAATTACGTCTTGGGTAATTGTCATTACAACATCGTCTCTTCTTTCTGTTTCATCAATGAAATAGTATTCAATTTTTCCATCACCATCCGTACCTTTTTCCATGGCCGTTAATGTTTCTGAGAATTGAATCGATGCTGGAACTTTTCCATTGTTAAAAGAAAATCCTGCTTTTACTTCATTATTATTAACTGTTTCATCCGTTAAGGTCAAGACTGTTTCCGCAGAATTATTTTTGATAATTGTCTGGAAATCTGCACTATCTCCTAACTTCGTAATGAAGTCTTGGTTCATCGCAATATTCTCAACAAAAGTTTTGTTGTTTGCAATTTCTGTAACCGCTAAAGAAACACTGTGGTTGTTTGAATCTGTCACAACCAATTGATCATTTTCCAACGTAAAGCTCACGTTTACCGTGTTTAACGCTGACCAGTCAATCTCTTGTTTTTCTTCATTTTCATCGTAGTAGAAGAATGTATTGTTTACTGAATCGTAGTTTACGTTTCCGTACTTCTTCGTTAATTTATTGATGATGTTCTCGATGAACTCTTCATTATTGGTAATCTGATTAACAAACTCAATGTTATCTCCTAACTTCGTAATGAAGTCTTGGTTCATCGCAATATTCTCAACAAAAGTTTTGTTGTTTGCAATTTCTGTAACCGCTAAAGAAACACTGTGGTTGTTTGAATCTGTCACAACCAATTGATCATTTTCCAACGTAAAGCTCACGTTTACCGTGTTTAACGCTGACCAGTCAATCTCTTGCTTTTCTTCATTTTCATCGTAGTAGAAGAACGTATTGTTTACTGAATCGTAGTTTACGTTTCCGTACTTCTTCGTTAATTTATTGATGATGTTCTCGATGAACTCTTCATTATTGGTAATCTGGTTAACAAACTCAATGTTATCTCCTAACTTCGTAATGAAGTCTTGGTTCATCGCAATATTCTCAACAAAAGTTTTGTTGTTTGCAATTTCTGTAACCGCTAAAGAAACACTGT
>NZ_JBKFDO010000030.1:0-6076 GCF_046557355.1 Myroides sp. DW712 | reverse complement strand
TACTCAACTATTTTAATGATAGAAGTACAAATGCTTCTGCGGAGTCCTTTAATGCTAAAATTAAATACTTTAGAATGATGTACAGAGGAGTGAGAGATAAAGCATTCTTCCTCTTTAGGTTGACTAAGCTTTTTGCTTAGTGGATATAAAAAAGGATAGATAAGATGCGACCCTTCTCCTTCCTCCGTCAGGATGACAAAAATAGAAGAGATTTTTTTATTTTTCAGGGTGACATACAGACTGGAAAAGTTAGATAGAAAAAAAACGCCTTTTTACATAGTCCCCAACTTTTGCACCTGATCCGACAGTACTAGACAGAGTAAGCCGTAAACTGTTTACCGTAAACAAAAAAAACCGATAACAAATGCTATCGGTTTTTTACTTGTGTGGTGCCTCCAGGAATCGAACCAGGGACACAAGGATTTTCAGTCCTTTGCTCTACCAACTGAGCTAAGGCACCCAGTGCTCGTTTAGTTTAAATTTGTGGTGCCTCCAGGAATCGAACCAGGGACACAAGGATTTTCAGTCCTTTGCTCTACCAACTGAGCTAAGGCACCAGTTTTAAACTAAGAATACTAAAAGCTAATATTGTGGTGCCTCCAGGAATCGAACCAGGGACACAAGGATTTTCAGTCCTTTGCTCTACCAACTGAGCTAAGGCACCAATTGGCTTTTAGTAGTGAACTTTTGTTCTCTTAAGCGGTTGCAAATATATAACACTTTTTTATTCTTCCAAAACATCTCAGTCAATTTTTCTTTATTTATCTTTGTTCCATTAAGCCCTAGAACTATGATCTACACCCTTGATATCGGCAACACCAGAACCAAACTCGCTATGTTTGAAAACAATAGCCTTATAAAAACCGATTATCTTTCTACAAAAAATTTAAAAGAAGAACTTTTATTTTTTTTAAAAAAATTTCAAATTAAGCCTAAAATTATCCTAGCAAGTGTAGTACATCTCGATTCTATACTACTAGAATGGTTGCAAAAAAACACTGATTTCATTCAAATTAGCGCTAGCACTCCTCTCCCACTAATCAACAAATACCAAACCCCACATACTTTAGGGATTGATCGTTTAGTGGTTGCTGCAGGGGCTACAATTGCCTATCCGAATACTGCTCGTTTAGTTATTGATGCAGGAACATGCATCACCTACGACTTTGTCAATGCTCACAATGAGTATTTGGGAGGAGCAATCTCCCCTGGTTTACAATTGCGATACAAGGCCTTAAATGATTATACAGACAAATTGCCTTATTTACAAACAGAAGACATTGATTATTTTATTGGTCAAAATACAAATCAATCCATACAATCAGGTGTTATCAATGGAATTGTTGCAGAAATAGACAATATTATCGACCGTTATAAAAAAGATTATGCTGATTTAACAATAATTTTAACGGGTGGGGATACAGTTTTTTTGGCTAAAAGATTAAAAAATATAATATTTGCTACACCAAACTTTCTTTCTGAGAGTTTGAACTATATATATCAATACATAATTGAAAATGATAAAAAGAATCATTCTTAGCTTTAGCCTTATTTTATCCGCTCAAGCTTTCGCTCAGCAAGGAACCGCTTCTCCTTACTCGTACTACGGCATTGGAGACTTAGGTTACAATGGTACAAATGAATATAAAGCTATGGGAGGTACTAGTGTCTATTCAGATAGTTTGCATATAAACTTACTGAATCCTGCCACTATTAGTCAACTGAAGGCTACAACGTTTACTGTTGGATCCACCTCAAAGTTCTATAATTTCAAATCTGATAACAGCAATGACAATATAAAACGTCAAACGATTGATTATTTTGTTGTGGGGTTTCCAATCTCTAAAAAATCGGGCGTTGTTTTCGGACTTCAACCGTATTCTTCTGTTGGATATAAAATCGAAAGAGAGCAAACCAACGACTTGAATCAAAAAACCTTCAATCAATTAGAAGGAAGTGGTGGAATTAACCGTGTGTTTTTAGGAACGGGATATGAAATAAACAAAAACTTCCAAGTCGGAATCCAAGCGAGCTATTTCTTTGGAAATACAGATAATAAGAACAGAGTTTCTTTACTGGATACTGGAGATGGATTTGGTCTATTGGGAAGTACAAGTGAAACGAGACGCATTGACTACAAAGGGTATGAAATTCGTGCTGCCCTTCAATACCAAGGAAAATACAAGGACTACGATTGGCAAGCTAACCTTACGTACAGCCCAGAAACTAAATTAACTGCAGACAATGTAACTAATTTGAGAATTATTCACAGTAACGGAGCCATTCTTGATTCCAAAGAAGTTTTCAACGGAAGTTCTAAATTAACCAAACCACAAGAGCTGTCCCTTGGAGCAGGAATTGGTAAAAATTTAAAATGGTTTGTCTCTGGACAGTTTACCTATATTGAGAACAGTAAACTAACATCAAGCTGGAATACAGCTGACTATGCAAAATTTGAAGATACAAAGCGCTATGCGATTGGAGGATTCTACATTCCTAAATACAACTCATTTACCAGTTATTTTGATCGCGTGGTATACCGTGCTGGATTCCGCTACGAGAATACAGGCCTAGTATTGAAAAATGATGCAATTAACGATTACGCTTTTTCCATTGGAGCAGGACTTCCTCTTTTCGGACGTACGTTATCCAATATCAATATCGGACTTGAATACGGAAATAAGGGGACAAAAAACAGTGGATTGGTTAAAGAAAATTACTTCAACCTATCAATTGGTTTATCGCTTAACGATTTCTGGTTCTTAAAACGTAAATTTGATTAATACAACTCATCCATGTTGTTAGCTAAAAAAACATTTTATATTGCTTTAGTACTTGGCTGTATCGGTTTTACCGCATGCGAGAGTAACTTTAGAGATATTCAAAAAATACACGACAAAGCTCCGTTTTACCCTGCAGGTATAGCGGAACATATGCGTGGTCAATACATTGATTCTGGAAGAGTCAAGGCGATTTTAGTTAGCGATAAAATGCTGGACTATTCCACTGTCAAATACAAGTTTACCGAATTTCCCGAGGGCATTCACCTGACGTTTTTCGATAACGACAATAATAAAAACACCGTAGTAGCAGATTATGCCATCCAATACACTGCGACAGAATTGATTGATTTAAGAGGAAACGTAGTTATAACCACCTATGACAATAAAAAGTTAGAGTCAGATCAATTGTACTACAACCAAAAATTGGATTGGTTTTATACCAATGGCAAATACAAAGCCTCTACTGATCTAGAAAATTTCACTCAAGGCGTAGGTGTGGATTTTGATGGTAAGCTAAACGTAATTAAAGCAAGGAACAGCTACGCAGAGAGTATTAAAAAAGAAAACTAAACCTATGAAAGCATTACAACTTATACCTTTTCTATATTTATTTGTTGCCCTTTTATTCCTTTATGATGCGGCAACTAAAATCATGGCAGGGGAGCCCTTTTCCAATTATTGGACCAGTTTTCTTGTAGCAGCATTAGCCATTTTCATGTTCTTCTTCCGAAGAAAATACAGCAAACGAATGGTTGATCATTACAATAAAAAATAAAAGAACTAGCTAAACCGCAACCTTTCAATTCGGGTTGCGGTTTTTTTACTCTTCTCCTTTACCCATTGCGTTGAATACTGCTCTTTTTTTGTTTCTATCTTTCATTCCTTCTCCTCTTTCCTCTTCTTTTTTCGATGCTGAATCAAGCTTTACCTAATAATTTCTGTTTTTTAACAGGAAAAATCAGCAAGAAAGACATTCTTTCTTCAAAATAATAGGTTTACCCCTTTTATTATTAAAGAGATAATTGTATTTTCGCTCTCTGAAAAAAATTACACATAATAAAAAAACATGGCAGTTTTATCAAAAATTAGACAAAAGTCGGCGCTCTTAATTGCAGTAATTGGTATTGCTTTATTAGCATTCGTCATTGGAGACGTAGTTCGAAGCGGCGGTGCTGGTACTTCGAGAAATGTTGGAAGCGTAAATGGTGAAGATATCAATACGCAGATTTTTCAACAAAAAGTTTCCCAAGCAGAGCAAGGGAATCAAATGAGTAGAAATCAAGCCTATCAAATGGTGTGGAATACCGAAGTAAATAATATACTGCTAAAAACGGAATTCGAAAAATTAGGTTTACAAATTGGACAAGAACAATTGATTAACGTAGTGAAAACCAACCCTATGTTTGCCAACAGTCCTGAATTCCAAAATCAATTAGGCCAATTCGACATGGCTAAATTCAACGCTTGGGTAATGGGAATGAAACAAGCAGGACCAGAACAATGGCAAGCTTGGTTAGCATACGAAGTAGAATTAGAGAAGTTTGGTTTACAACAGATGTATAATGCTTTAGTAAAAGGTGGTTTATACACAACACAAACAGAAGCTAAATATTCATACCATGGAGAAAATAGCAAAGTAACCTTTGACTATGTAACTGTTCCATATAGCACGATTAACGATGATCAAGCCAAAGTAACAGATGCTGATATTACAAGTTATATGAAAAAACACGAAAATAGATTCAAATCTGAACCTACTCGTGAATTGACTTATGCGTATGTTGAAAGTTTACCTTCAGATTCAGACAAAGAAGAAGTAAAAGAAATGGTTGAGGCTTTTTTAAGACCAACCGTTCAATACAATGCTGAAACGAAAAAGAACGATACTATTGCAGGTTTTAAATCTACAAAAGATTTAATAACTTTTGTAAACACAAATTCAGATGTAAAATTTGATAGTGTTTACTATGCGAAAAAAGATTTGCCTTTAGAATTCCAAGAACAACTATACAACTTAGCAACAGGAGAAGTATTTGGCCCTTATTTATTCAATGACCACTACTGCATTTCGCGTATGGTAGGTAAAAAAGCTGGAGCAAAAGTAAATGCAGCTCACATCTTAATTTCATATGCAGGTGCACCACAAAGTACAGCTACTAGAACAAAAGAGGAAGCAAAAGCAAAAGCAGACGAGCTTTTGAAAAAAGCAACTGCAGCAAACTTTGCTGAATTAGCTCAAGCAGAATCAGAAGATCCCGGATCAAAAGCAAACGGTGGTAAATACGAAGATATTGCTAAAGGACAAATGGTGAAACCTTTTGAGGATTTCATCTTCAACAATGCTACAGGTAAAATTGGAGTAGTTGAAACAGACTATGGATTCCACGTGATTCAAGTTTTAGGAAAATCTGAAGGAGTACAATTAGCAACTTTAGCAAGAAAAATTGAAGCTTCAGAAGCAACAGCAGACGAAGTATTTGCTAAAGCAACTAATATTGAATCAGCAGCAACTTCAGGAAACTTAGTAACTGAAGCAGAAAAATTAAATGCTGTAGTTCAACAAAATGTAACAGTACGTCCATTTGACGAATACCTACAAGCGGTTGGAGCAAGAAGCGAAATCGTTTCTTGGGCTTTTAATAAAGACACGAAAGATGGAGATGTAAAGCGTTTTGACATTCCTGACGGATACATTATCGTTACTCTAGCTTCATCAAACAACACTGGTTTACTACCTATCGAAGAAGCTAGAAAAGTTGTGGAGCCAATTTTAATGAATGAGAAAAAAGCACAACTTATTAGACAAAAAATGACTGCTGCTACAGTAGAAGAAGTGTCAAAACAAACCAACGCCTCTGTTGCTCTTGCGATGGATGTAACAAGACAAAATCCATTACTAACCAACATTGGTAATGAACCATTAGTTGTTGGTACAGCATTTGGCACAGCATTGAATGAGAGTTCTAAACTTATTGATGGTGTTAAAGGAGTTTATATGGTAAAAACAACACGCGTTGCACTAGCCCCAGACTTAGACAACTATAACAACTACAAAAATAAAACAGAGAATGCGGTTCGCATGAGTGCTTCATCTAAAGCCTTACAAGCTTTAAAAGATCAAGCTAAAATTAAAGACAACAGAATTGGAATGATCCAATAATCATACAAGAGGGTGTCCCAAAAGGTCACCCTCTTTTGTATTTTATAAAACGTTACTTTTCTCTTTGCTTAAAAATTCTTGCAATTAAAACGAGTTTTAGACTTATAATTTGTCATTTTTCGTTTATCAGTCT
>NZ_JBKFDO010000029.1:0-7982 GCF_046557355.1 Myroides sp. DW712 | reverse complement strand
AGTGAGTTATTATTTTTTTCAATTGAAATAAACTTTATTTTTATATGGACAGTTGGTCTTTGAAAACAAAAGTTGAGTTCGCGCGAGAAAAAGAAGGAGTAGATGTGGAAGAGTGTGGATCCGTTGGCGGAGCAGGCTGTTAATTGGACACCATATCGATATTCGTTTAATAATCCAGTGATGTATACGGACCCTACAGGCCTTTTTGAGACAAAATTTGGAGCGTGGTGGCATAAATTATGGAATGGAGATGATAGTAGTAGTGATATTATGTATAATGAAGAACGTAAAGAATATTATTATACAAATCATTCTTCTTATGAAGATGAGAGTGGAAATCAAGGATTAAATATGTCTTTCATTTATAACAGTATAAAAGGAGATGCCGGAAGACCTGTTTTTGAAGTTGAAGGAAAAGCTAGTATAGGCTTGCAAGTAGGAGTAAAAACGAGTTGGGGTAGAGTTGAAGGAGGCTTGATAACAACTGATATAGGAAAAACAGGTTGGAGTAATCAAGAGGAGAATAATTCTGGTTTTTATGCTGAATGGGGAGATGGTAGGGGACATAATTTCCTTGGAGCAGGAATAGGAATTAAAGAAACAAATCTATCAATCGGAGGAAGTGTCAATTATATAACTCCTCATATGACTCCTCCCGGAGGTGATATAATTCAATATTATGCAAATAATGGAGAGGCTATATGGTCCGGAAATATTGGACCTAAAGCTAATTTTTGGAG
The DNA here is from genome assembly GCF_046557355.1 of Myroides sp. DW712. Lineage (NCBI taxonomy): Bacteria > Pseudomonadati > Bacteroidota > Flavobacteriia > Flavobacteriales > Flavobacteriaceae > Myroides > Myroides sp. DW712. The sequence continues at coordinate 7,242 of NZ_JBKFDO010000029.1, read as the reverse complement.
CGCTAAAAAAGGGACATTACTAAATGAAATGGGAACAGCAGTAAGAGCTAGAGCTAGAGGAAATTCAAATAATGATTACACTACAGATATTGCTATTGGAGTGAAAGCTATTATAGGCCTTGATTTGAGAATTAAAGTTGGTTTGACAAAAAAAGAAAATTAATAAGAGTGAAATATTATTTAAAAAAAGGAAATTTTTATTATAATGATAAAAAAATATTTACTTTAAAAAGGAATGATTATCTACTTTTTTCCATTTTGAAAATTGTAGATATAGAAAATAATATGTTGATTAAATGTAGGGTATTTCCTTTGTTAGGCTTTAAATTAATGAAAATATTAGATCAGGGAATTATTAACAATATTATTTTTGAAAAAGACAAGAAATCGGATTATTTAATCACAAAGATTAATGGTGAAAAGTATAAAATAACCGTTAAAACTAGTAATAATTTATTTTCATTAAAAGTGAAAGGTGATTTTATTGTTAATAATGAAGAGAGAGGTACTGTGCTTGGGAAAATGGATGATTTTTTTAATTCATCTTATCATTTTGAATTTGTAGAACAAAATAAAGAGTTGAATTTTTATTGTTTGATTTTTTTTGCTTTGAGATATTATTATATAGAAGATGTTGCTTAGTTATTTTGTTATCTTTTGTTTATGGATTTTAGATTTGTGAAAAAAAGATAGATTGTCATTATTCAAAAATTGTGTAACTATAAACAACAAACCCGCTAGTCCTTGATTAGCGGGTTTTATTTTACATAATACTTTGCAGTTTAGTTTGTTTAAGGAAGGAATCAAGCAGTTCCATGACTACATTTTTTTATCATCTGGAATTTTTAGATTGCCTTAGATATGGATCAGTTGACCTACAGTTATGAAGTCAATAAGCTCCAAAAGGTAGTGGAAAGTTCCAACAATACCGATGGATTCAAGCAAGGCAGTACAGCAGTGAAACACTACGACTACGATGAATTTGGCAACTTAAAAGTAGACCGAAACAAAGGAATTACGGGAATCAAGTACAACCATTTGAATTTACCTGTGGAAATTCTATTCGATCGAGGGAAAATCACTTATCTTTATACAGCGACAGGTGAGAAAATAAATAAAGTAGTAACCCAAGGAGGAGGTGGTTTTACTGTGAATTATTTGGATGGTTTCCAATATTTTATGGGGAAATTACTATTCTTTCCTACCGCAGAGGGGTATTTCAATGCAGAAACACAAAACTATGTATACCAATACCGTGACCACCTCGGTAATGTCCGTTTAAGCTATTCGGATGCAAATAGAAACGACAAGATTGACGTTGGTGAGATCATTGAAGAAACGAATTACTATCCATTTGGATTGGCTCATAGTGGATACAACGAGAAGAATAATACGATTGGAGAACATTATAAGTATCAATATAATGGCAAAGAGAAGCAAGATGAGTTAGGATTGAATCTCTATGATTACGGTGCAAGGAATTATGATGCGGCTATCGGTCGATGGATGAATGTGGATCCGTTGGCGGAACAATTCCCAGGATGGAATCCGTACCATTATGTACACAACAATCCGATTAATTTGGTGGATCCTACGGGGATGAGTGCAGAAGGAACAGGAGAAGGAGGAGGATGGTTTTCAAGAGCGTGGTCAGCAGTTAAAAACACATTTAGCTCATCAGCAAAGACCGAAGATATGACAGTTCTAGATGAGATTGTGATTTCTGTTAAGGGACAAACAAAAGAGGAAAGAGTACGAGATAAACAGATTGACATAGTAACTTCTCGACTTAAAGAGGAGCAAGCAATTCAGGAATGGACAAATTTAGGAATTTGGGATCCAACTATATCGTATGATAATTATGCTCATGCTGTAGGTAGTAATATTGGTTTAGCAATGCCTTCTGCACGATTTAGTGGGTTGTTTGGTTTATTTAGTAGTACAAAGGGGGTTACTAATAAAGGAATGATTACTGTAGGACGCTGGATGTCAAAAGCTGAATATGATATGATGGTTAAAACAGGGCGTATGGTGGAAGGAGCTGGAGGGCAAACTTTTGTAGCAACAGGTGGAACTGAGGCATTTAATGCTGCAGTTAAAGGTTCAGTGTATGTAGAATTTGAAGTAGCGAAAAATAGTCTTTTACAAGGAGGCCAATCGAATTGGTTTAAAGTTTTAGGACCAAATTCAAGTAAAGCAATGCAAGGAGCATTACAGAAGCAAGGAGGAGAGTTACTTCCTAAAATTAAAAGTCTTTCCCCAATTCTTAAAGTTAAGTAGTTATGAAAAATGTTATAGATGTAGAATGGTTTAAAAGTGAATTTTCTACTAAATTAAAAGGATATGATTTGGAATATAAATTTTTTAATGAAGGAGATTTAGGTTCTTTGAATCAAATAGAGTTTAATTCAAAAAAGATTGGTGGTAATATAGATTTTTGGAGTCTTGGATGGATAGGGGTTTTTGTTTGGGATTTTGAAGCGGAGGTAGAAATATTAAATGTACTTTTAGAATCACATCAAGAAAAGGAGAAGCAAGAGATTTTTAGGAAATTAGAACAATTATTATAGTATAAAGAAATAAAGTCCCAACATTGGGGCTTTATTTCTTTATAAGATTATGGTATATGTTGTAGTTTTCTTCATCAAAACATACAAAAAAAACTGTTTTTATATTATTGTTTGTTGCTAAAAATTTAGAAACTGTTTTAAAAGCGATTTGAGCGGCTTTTTCTTTTGGAAATTTATAAATACCAGTACTTATATTTGGAAAAGAAATAGTTTGTACCTGATTCTCTAATGCGAGTTTTAGGCTATTTAAATATGCAGTTGTTAATAATTTTTCCTCATTACTATTACCGTTATTCCACATGGGACCTACTGTATGAATTACGAATTTTGCAGGAAGTTTCCCCGCCGTAGTTATAACGGCTTCACCAACTTTACATCCTCCTTGTTTATTCCTTATTTTTTGACATTCATAAAGTATCTCGTTACCACCTGCTCTATGTATCGCTCCGTCAACACCACTACCACCAAGTAGAGAAGTATTTGCAGCATTTACAATTGCATCCACTTTTATTGTGGTTATATCACCTTTAATTACTTTAATCATGTTGAATTAAAATATTAGATTTTTAAAATAAGACTATAATCTATGCTAAAGTCGTTTACAGCGTTGCGATATTTTTATTAAAGAAGTCTTTAAACTTCTTTTTGGTTAGCATGGTATCAATGATTTTAAATACCGTTTGTCTGTCTTCCTCGTCTAATTGGTTGATTAGGTGTAATTTTTCAAAATCAGGTTTATCTTCAAGGGTTACTTCTTCAGGAATAATGTTTTCGTAGTTTAGAATCTGATCAGCAGTCAGATTAAAGAGTTTACTTAGTTTTTGTAGCTCATCGACCGATAGTTCTCTGTGTCCGTTTTCCAGCTTGTTGTAGTTGCTGTTGCCAATATTGAGAAAGGAAGATACTTCTTTTTGCATCAATCCCTTATCTTCTCTGATCTTTTTAACGATTCTTCCTATACTCATTTGTCAAAATTTTATACACTCAAAAATACATAAAAGTGCGTTATTGGAAAATAGTTGCGAATAATTAAATTTAGTTTATGCGATAAAGTAAAATATATTTTATATTTGTAATCGAAGAAATCGCATAAAAAAAATTAGTTATGGAAATACGCGAGATAAAAGAGCGATTAAGTATAGCAATGGTCTTGCATTATTACGGCTTGAAGCCCGACAAGCAAAGTCGCTTGCACTGTCCGTTCCACGAGGATAAAACCCCGAGTATGCAGGTGTATTACAAAACGCAAACGGCTTATTGCTTTAGCAGCAACTGCAAAACCCATGGCAAGAGTATGGATGTGATCGATTTTGTGATGCATCAGGAAAACGCTACTAAAGCGCAAGCGATCAACAAATGCAAAGCGATACTAGGTGTTCAAGAAGAAGGGAAAAACAATTGGTCACCAGCCTCTGACTTTTTAGGGAATATGTATCAGTATTTTAAGAATGCAGTAAATAACAGCAAACCAGCAAGGGATTATTTACAACAACGAGGTTTAGATTACAAGAAAATCGAGGTCGGTTATAATACCGGTCAGTTCCACCATGGCACACGCAAAGATGAAACCTTAATTAAGCAATGCTTGGACTACGGCTTGTTGTTAGATAAAAACATTTTAGGACGCACAGGGGCGAAGGCTTATAGTGTTTTTGGCAAATGGTGTATTGTCTTTGCGTTGAAAAATAGAGAAAATGCAGTCACTGGTTTATACTTCCGCAGTACGTTAACCCCAAAGGAAAATCAATTGCCTGCGGGTGCTACCCGCCATTACTATTTAAAAAACAGAAAAGGACTTTATCCTGGTTATCCTGCTGCCAATACGAAGCAGTTGATTTTAACTGAAAGTATCATTGATGCAGCAAGCTTGTTGCAAATCCATGCGATAACAGAGCAGTACAGTGTTTTAGCTTGTTATGGAACCAATGGATTAACCGCAGAACACCAAGAGGCAATTAAAGAATTAAAACAACTCGAAGAAGTGATCTTCTTTTTTGATAATGACGATGCGGGTAGAGCGGCGGTACAGAAATATGGTTCTATGCTGAAATTGGACTACCCGAGTTTAAAGCTTACCACAGTTACTGCAATAGGTAAAGACATCAATGAAACGTTACAGGGACACGATGAAAGCATTTTTGAGGAACTTTTGGCTAAGAGAACAGCACTTATTTTTTCAACTGATGGACAAATAACTGAACCACTTAAAGAAAAAATAAGTACTAATAGTTGTTCATCAATAGACTTTTTAAAGCAAGATCATCTATTAGAACAGTTAAATTACTTGATTGGTAAGGCAGGTATTGTAGGCGAAGAAAACAGTCGGATGTTGCTTTTTTTAATTATCATCAGCTATGTCAATAAAAGTCCGTTGCATGCTTTGGTACAGGGAAGTAGCGGCAGTGGTAAAACGCATATTATCAGTCGAATCGCGGATTTACTGCCTCAGGAAGACGTTTTAAGATTTACCCGTATAACCGAGAGTAGCTTGTACAACTGGGGGGAGTTCGATTTGTTTGAAAAGGTGATTATCATTGAAGATCTAGATGGACTCAAAGAAGATGCACTGTATGCCTTGCGGGAGTTTATCAGTAATCAAGTGCTGAGAAGTTCGGTGACCATCAAGGATAAAAAGGGCAATAATAAATCTTCTCATAAAATCGTCAAAGGACAGTTTAGCAGTTTATCCGCCACAACTAAAGGAGAAACCTATGAAGACAATATGAGCCGATCCTTTTTGATTGCCGTAGATGAGAGCAAAGCGCAAACCCAGCGTATTATCGACTATCAAAATAGAAGAAATGCCGGAGAAATCGACTCCAATCAAAGTCAGAAGGCGATCGGTTTTATCCAAAAGATCGTTCGAGAATTAAAAGTGTATGAAGTAGTAAATCCGTATGCCACTAAGTTGCAACTCCCCGACAAAGTACACAAGATCAGACGGCTCAATGAAATGTACCAAGCGGTGATCAAACAAGTTACTTTTTTAAATCAGTATAATCGGCGGGTAGCACCCGCAGGCCATTTAATTACTGAGATCGAAGATATAGAGCAAGCCACTGAAATCCTTTTTGAGAGTATTGTTTTAAAAGTAGATGAACTGGACGGTTCATTAAGACAGTTTTTTGAACGCTTGAAGAAATACGTAAAAAACGAGAACCAGGATTTTTTACAGCGTGAAATCCGCCAGGAGTTCGGACTGTCCAAAACCCAGGTGCAACGGTATATCAACAGCCTTTTAGAACTGGAATACCTCAAGCAAACAGGAGGTTATGCCAATAAAGGAATCAAATACAAAATCAGCTATTGGGATAATCATCAGAAGCTTAGAATGGAGATTAAGGATTATCTGATGAATCAAATCGAAGTCTTAAAACAACAACTATGATAGTAAAACGACGATATGAACCACCGCTGGGTCGCTAATGGTTCGCTAGTTGGTCACTAGAACCCTGATTAGTTGGTTTTAAATCGTTGAAAATGAGTAGTTAGTCATCTAGCGACCCAAAATTTGAAAAGGAAGAGTAAGCAAAAGGGTCATAACGGTTAAAAAGGTTATAATGAAAAGCGGAGAAATAGAGAATACCTTAAAACAATTTTACGATTACTTAGTGATTAAGGGGTATCAGGAAGAAACCTCGAGAAACCGCTACCTGAATGTGTGTCATTTTTTAGGATTTATCCAGAAAGATTTTTTAGCTATAACCGAAAGCGATGTTAAGCAGTATTATGTCTATTTACAACATCGCCCCAATAAGATCAAGGGAACTGGTCTATTAAAAGGCAGCAGCATCCAACATCATCTGCGTTGTATAGCACTGTTTTATCTTTTTTTATTTGAGCTGAAGAAAACCAATTACCTCTTACAACTCGATCTCCCCAAGAGCAAAGCAGTCGATGATTTTGTACGAGAAATCTTAAGCCAAAGGGAAGTACAACAACTCTACCAAATAGCCACGCTCAAAGAAAGAGTCATTCTGCACCTGAGTTATGGCTGTGGTCTTCGAGTATCAGAACTAGTAGCCGTGAACAAAGCAGATGTCTACCTGAAGGAAAATTTACTCTTAGTTCCCAAGGGCAAAAACAACAAACGCAGAATTATTCCTTTTACGGCAAAGATGCAAGCTGATTTTATTCATTATCTAGCTCAAGAACCCACCGCTGAACCAGCGTTAATCGTTAACACTAAAGGTAGACGAATGCAGGAGTGGACCTATAACCAGCTGCTCAAACGCCTACTTAAAACCATCAACATCGACGCTGAACGGATACAGAAAATCAGTGTACACAGCTTGAGACACTCCATTGCTACGCATCTTTTAGCCCAGGGCATGGAACTGGAACAGGTACGCGATTTTTTAGGACATGACCAGTTAAAAACCACTGAGATCTACACCCATATTGACTCCACCCAACTTAAACCCTTGCAAGATGAATCATGATAACTCTAGAACAATACCTTGAAACCCACTATAAAACCAAAGGCTTGCCCAACCTAATTAAGCGTTTTATTAATTACCAGAACGGCAAAGCGGAGACAGCCACCCTCCAAGACATTTTACAGTACATCGCTCACCTTCGCAAAGAGAACCTGCATCCCAAAACCCTTCGCAATCACCTTTTTGCCATCAAGATCTACTATCGTTACCTGCAACACATTGAAAAGCGCGCC
>NZ_JBKFDO010000028.1:0-8422 GCF_046557355.1 Myroides sp. DW712 | reverse complement strand
TGTTGATAATCTCCGTAATAAACGTCTCATTGGCCGTTACCTTGGTGATGAATTCTTCATTGGTTGTCAATTCGGTAATGAAGGTAGAGTTGTTAGCTATTTCTTCCACAGCTAATTCAACTGTATTACCATCAGAATCTGTGACAGTCAGCTTATCATTTACTAGTGTAAAACTTACGTTAGTTGTATTAAGTTCTGACCAATCAATTTCACTTTGCGTACCATCTTCTGTGATATAGTAGAATTTATTTCTTGTGGGATGATAATATACGTTTCCGTACTTTCCTCTTAATTTATTAATGATTTCTGTAATAAAAGAATTATTATTGGTAACTGCATTAATAAATTCTTCGTTGGTTGTTAATTCGGTAATGAAAGTCGAGTTATTAGCAATTTCTTTCACATCTAACTGAACTTTATTTCCTTGTGAATCTGTAATGGTTAGTTTTTCATCTTCTAGTGTAAAGCTTACGTTCGTGGTATTGACATAGGTTTGCGTATTGAGTAGACGCACCCATTTATCTTTTTCCCAATAGTAGAAACCAGCCGTTAATCCTTTTTCACCTAAATTATATACAAATAGACTTTCCTCTAAGTCACCTGTTATGGGCTCTTTATCTGTTTCTCCTACTAAATTTACTCTTGGGAATAAAACTCCTTTTTCATCTGAAACAATATCAAGTTGGCTCGAACTCGCTGGAGTCTTCGTTCCAATACCAACTTGGGCACTTGCAAAACCAGTTGCAAATAACGCCATCAATGGAATAATTTTTCTAATCATATTACAATTTTTAATAAATTTTAATCAACATTTTATTAAATTTAGTAATAATTAAAAACCCAAAAACACCAGAAAGACTAAAAACAAGTAATACAAATTGCGAAATCTATTCCATTATTAACAGATAAAAGCAGTTTTACATGAAATTATAGCTAATTAGGCAACTAAAAAATGACTTTCTTTTATAAATAAAAGTATATCCTAACAAAATAACACAAACCTAAACCGAAGCTAACGGGAAATAAATAAGTAAAAAGCAATAGCAATATCTAATAAATACCAAATATTTTTACACTTATTTAACACTAAATAACTAAAAAACACAAAAAAACTAACAAAAAACACCACTAATAAACACCATTTTAGCATAAAAAAAAATAATTATAAAAGTAAATAATCGCAAAATGTCCTTTTACTAGACGATATAAGCAGGTAAAACTTCTATGTTTGTCCCTTTTTCACAGGATTCCTTCGTTCTTTTCTTTCAGTAATAAACACAAAAAAAAACAGGGTTCATCGAACCCTGTTTTTTTATTTTATTCCGCCTAAAGGCTATAATTTTGCTTCTTTAATTTTTTCAATCACTTCTGGATTGATTAATGTGGATACATCACCAAAATCTTTTGTTTCTCCGTCGGCAATTGACCGCAAGATTCTACGCATAATTTTGCCTGATCTTGTTTTTGGCAAACTCTCCACGAATTGAATTTTATCGAGTTTTGCAATTGGACCGATATGACTGCTGATGTATTGATTGATTTCTTTTTTCACATTTTCGCGATCTCTGTATTCTCCTTCTACTTTTAAGGTAATAAAACCGTAGAGTGCATTTCCTTTAATGTCGTGTTTATATCCAACTACAGCACTTTCAGCAACAGCTGGATGTTCATTGATAGCATCTTCGATTGGAGCCGTTCCTAAATTATGTCCTGATACAATTACTACATCATCCGCTCTTCCTGTGATTCTATAATAGCCAACTTCATCTCTCAAGGCACCGTCTCCAGTAAAGTATTTTCCAGGAAATTGACTAAAGTAGGTGTCTTTGTAACGTTGATGATCGCCCCAAATTGTTCGTGCCATAGAAGGCCAAGGGAATTTAACACACAGCGATCCATCGATTTGATTATCTTCAATTTCGTTTCTTTTTTCATCCATTAATACTGCCTGAATACCAGGTAAAGGCAAGGTTGCATAGGTAGGTTTGGTTGGTGTAATAAAAGGTAAAGGTGAAATTAAAATACTTCCTGTTTCAGTTTGCCACCAGGTATCTACGATAGGGCATTTCTTCTTACCTACATGGTCATTATACCAGTGCCAAGCTTCCTCGTTAATGGGCTCTCCCACTGATCCGATGACACGCAAACTCGATAAATCGTGCTCATTTACGTATTTATAATCTTCCGTCATTAAGGAACGAATGGCTGTTGGTGCGGTATAAAATTGGGTAACTTTATACTTATCGATTATATCCCAAAAGCGACTTGGATTTGGATAGGTTGGCACCCCTTCAAACATCACCGTTGTGGCTCCGTTTAACAGTGGACCATAGACAATATAAGAGTGTCCAGTAATCCATCCACAATCAGCAGTACACCAAAAAATATCATCATCTTTATAATCGAATATATTTTTAAATGAATAGGCCGTTTGTACCATATAACCAGCTGTAGTATGCACCATTCCTTTGGGCGTTCCTGTAGAACCCGAAGTATAAAGGATAAATAGTGGATCTTCGGCATCCATGACTTGAGCGACATGATTCGTTGATGCTGCATCTAGCAAAGGATTTAACCAAATATCTCTTCCAGCTACCATATCCACATCTGCTTCTGTACGCTGTACAACCAAAACCGTTTTTACAGCAGGACACGATTTCAAAGCCTCGTCAATAATTGGCTTTAACGGGATACTTTTATTTCCTCTAAAGCTTCCATCTGAAGTAATAACATAATGACAATCGGCATCATTAATTCGCTTGCTCACTGCTGAAGAAGAAAATCCTGCAAAAATAACGCTGTGAATAGCTCCGATTCTCGCGCAAGCCAACATGGCTACTGCTAATTCAGGAATCATTGGCAAATAGATGCATACGCGATCTCCCTTTTTAACTCCTTGTTCTTTTAATACGTTTGCCATTTTACAAACGCGATTAAACAAATCATTATAGGTTATAATTTGAGCGACTTCTTCTGGATTATTCGGTTCAAAAATAATGGCTGGTTTCTCTCCTCTTTTAGCAAGATGACGATCAACACAGTTCTTCACAATATTTAATTTGGCATTGACAAACCATTCAAATTTTGATTCTTCCATGTCAAACTGAAAAACCTTGTCCCATACTTGATACCAAACAAAATTCTCTTCTGCAATCTTACTCCAAAACTTTCGTGGTTCTCGTACTGATTTTTTATAGTGTTTGAAATACTGTTCAAGGTTCTCTATTTTATAATAACTCATATCTGATGTGTAGTTTTTTAGTTTCTTTTACTTCCTATAAAAATAAAGGATTATTAGTATATAGCAAAAAACCATCCGAACTTTTTAATTAAAATTCGCATGGTTTTTAGCCTATGATATAAAAATTAAATCAGCTCCTGCCTATTTGGCTGTCTCGTATGCCCATTTAACTTTTTAAAAATTAAATTTTCTTTGCTGTGCGGCGTTAAACTCCGTTATAATCGACTGTATAATGTGATTGACAGGCTCAATGCTATGGATTAATCCTGCTACTTGCCCTGCCTCAAGTTCACCTTCCACTAAATCGCCTTCAAACATTCCTTTTTTAGAGCGGCCTTTGCTGAGATAAGCTCTTAATTCCTCTACACTCGCTCCGTTTGCATATCGCTCTTCAATCCCTTTATAAAATTCGTTCTTAATCAAGCGAACGGGAGCCAATTCCTTCAAGGTCAAAATAGTATCTCCTTCTTCTACAGCAATTACCCTATCTTTGAAGGATTGATGTGCAGCACTTTCTGTAGACGCAATAAAACGAGTTCCCATTTGCACACCATCTGCTCCGAGAATCATGGCGGCTAACATGCCTTTTCCCGTTGCAATACCTCCTGCTGCAATCACGGGAATACGCACTTTTTCGCAAATCATTGGAATTAAAGTAAAGGTTGTGGTTTCTTCTCTCCCATTGTGTCCACCTGCTTCAAATCCTTCAGCTACAATAGCATCCACACCCGCCTCTTGTGCTTTTAACGCAAATTTCGAGGAACTAACCACATGCACGACCGTTATCCCATGTTGTTTTAAAAAAGGGGTCCATATTTTGGGATTACCTGCAGAAGTAAATACAATCTTAATTCCCTCCTCTACTAAAATATCCATCACTTCTTGAAGGTCTGGATACAAGAGCGAAACATTAACGCCAAATGGTTTATCTGTCGCTTGTTTGCATTTTTGTATATGCGTTCTCAAAACCTCTGGATACATAGATCCCGCTCCTAGTAAGCCCAACCCTCCCGCATTGCTGACTGCACTGGCGAGTTTATAGCCACTGTTCCATACCATTCCCCCTTGTATGATGGGGTATTGTATCCCCAAAAGGGTCGTTATTCTATTTTGTTCCATTTATTTTTTCCTTCAATTTATACCACTTTCGCAATTACTCCAGAACCAATCAATTCCTCGCCAATATGCCAAGATACAAATTGTCCTTCTGTAATGGCAGATTGAAGTTCATCAAAACGAACATACATCCCGCTGTTCATTTTATACAACGTAGCCTCTTGTAAGGGTTGACGATAGCGAATACGCGCTTTAATCTGCATCGTTTCTCCGGGTTGTAGCTCTAAGTCTTCTCTAATCCAGTGGATTTCGTGTTCTTGCACAAAAAGGGTTTTATGAAATAATCCTGGATGTTGATTTCCTTGTCCCGTATAAATGATATTATTCGCTACATCCGTGGCAATGACAAACAAAGGCTCTGCCGTTCCACCAACATTTAATCCTTTGCGTTGTCCAGTAGTAAAATAATGGGCTCCATAGTGATCGCCTACTTTTTTACCCATCTCAGGTGAATACTGAAAAGCTTTGGCTTCTGCGTGTAATTCTTCTTCAAGATTCGCATAAGATTGTGCTTCACTTGCAGAAAAAATACCAGCCTCTTTGGGAATTTCATAAATGAATCCGTCTTTGGGTTTCAATTGCTGTTGTAAAAATTCGGGTAAACGTACTTTTCCAATGAAACACAAGCCTTGAGAGTCTTTTTTCTCTGCTGTAATTAAATCGGCTTCTGCGGCAATTTCTCTTACTTTAGATTTGTATAATTCCCCAATTGGAAACAGGGCTTTCGCCAACTGTTCTTGGGATAATTGACATAAGAAATACGATTGATCTTTGGATGGATCCACGCCTGCCATTAATTTATAAACCGTTTGAGTCGTGCCATCTTCTAACACGACTTCTTCTTCGGCTTTTCTGCAATAGTGTCCCGTAGCCACGTAATCTGCTCCTAATTCTAAAGCAATCTTCATGAATACATCGAACTTTATTTCTCTATTGCACAATACGTCAGGATTGGGGGTACGACCATTCTCGTACTCCTTAAACATATAGTCTACAATCTTCTCCTTATATTGTTCACTTAAATCTACGGTTTGATAAGGGATGCCTAACTTTTCGGCAACCATGAGAGCGTCATTGCTATCTTCTAGCCACGGACACTCATTCGAAATTGTAACGGTATCATCATGCCAGTTTTTCATGAAGAGCCCGATTACTTCGTATCCTTGTTCTTTCAATAAATAGGCGGCAACACTTGAATCTACCCCCCCTGAAAGTCCTACTACTACTCTTTTCATAATCTAAAAACTAAGTGGCAAAGGTAAGGAGAATTGTGCTGTATTGACACTATTTTAGATTTTCTTTAGCGTGATAAATTTGCTGTTTGTACGGTTTACATTTTTATTGTATTGTTCAATTCACCCTTAGTAAGCACCTCCGTTCTATTGTAGTATGGAAACAAACGTACTTGTATTTAACCCTCAAGCCTCATTCTTTCACAATAAACGGAATACCCTGTTGCTTACCCGCAACCTTCAGCACCAAATAGTAGGAACCTGTTGCAATGGAAGGGATTTGGATTGCTTTCTTGTCTCCTTCTATTTGACCACGTTGAATCAATTGTCCTTTGATGTTGTAAATTGCATATGCGATTGACTCCGTATTGTCCTCAGCTAATTGAACGTTTAACACCTTATCCTTTTGTACTGGATTGGGATAAACCCCCCAAGTAGTAGCTACTTTTTTGCCCCAAACAAGAGGACAAGTACGCATCTTCTTTCCGTTATGTAAAGTCAATTCTACTTCATATGCTGCTTGTGGATCTAAGGTCGAACCAAATGTATTTCCTGCGGAATAGGCTTGTCCTTCTCCGATTAATACGCCGTTTTTAAACCATTTATATGCCTTAAAAACATAGCCTCCATTGGTTTGCTTGTTGTTATTAACAAACAATAGATTATCATATTTCTCTAACACTAGATTTTCGGTTGGAATACGTTTATCAATTACGATTTTATACGTTTCAGTCGCCTGTTTGTTTTGGGATTGAACAGTGATCAGCTGTTCATATTGACCGTATTCGTTCACAGGAATAACGAGGATATCTGCTGGACGTACCACTGCTCCTACTTGGGTGCGGACTTCTACTACGACCTCGTTTTGCTCCTTTTCACAACCTAAAACAACAACGACTTCTTTTGCTATTTTTCCATAGGAAACACCATCAACCACTAAATCCCAAATACTAGCATCTTTACTGCCCACTGCAATCGTATGGGATACTGATTTTGCGGCATTAAAATTCGCATTTCCGCTTTGATTTGCTGTTAAAGTAACAACTCCTGGTTGTAAAAAGCGTAAAAGTCCCGGTTCTTCTAGCACAGCTATTTCCTGATCAGCGACATCATCAATTGTATAGGATACAGGTAAATGAGCAGTTGTTGTTGCCGTTAATTGTAAGGTTGGCGTATCTTCCATCACAACCTCCGATACTTGATCCCACCTAATCACTTGATCCGCCTTGGTAATGGTTAATACACTCTGTAGATGTAAGATTTCATAATTGAGACCATAATCTACAGTAGCGGTAACCGTATATTGTCCAACTTCGGTCTGATTATTATTCGTATAGGTTATCGTTGCCCGCGGGTCTATATCGCCTTCTATTTGCAAGCGTTTCACTTGTCCATCATAGACAAAACGTTGAGCGGGCAACGTTAATCCTTTGATGCTATTCTTTTTAATTTCAAAAGAAGCAGGCAAAAAAGAATCAATATAATAATTGCTTCTTGCCGTTAGCGTTCCTTGTTCTATGGAATAAAATCCAATGGTTTCTCCTGCAATACGCGTCAATTGTCCTGTAACCGCCTGAATGAGAAAATCTCCACGTTGTAATCCATTTACACGATAGCGCAATACGGGATCAGCTTCTCCAAATCGCTTAAACTGATTGTCCTCAACCACCACCTGTAAAGGAGCAGGTGTAATTTCAAACTGTTCTTGTGTAACTAGATGTAGGGTATAATTTCCGTTAAGGGCTTGTAAACTTCCTAGTAAATATTCATAGTGATTTACCTGTTCCCCTACTCTTCTTTCTAATTGCCCCGTTAAGGCAGAAGCACTCGTATCATGCTGTTGTAATCCTGTTGTTGTAAACGCAAAAACGGGATCTGCTGTACCATAAACTTTCTGTTGCCCCGCCACGGGATGAATGTTCAATGCAGCTGGGGTAATCGTAAGCAAGGCTGTTTCAAAAGTAAAAGTATAATTTGCTCCTACTTGTACATCCCCTTGTTGAATCGCGTACGTTCCTACATTTTCTCCACTTAGACGTATGAGGTTTCCAGTCACTACTTCTGTTGCATCATCCTGCAATTTTAGTCCTCTTACCATATACGTTAATACAGGATCAGCATCCCCGTATACTTTGGTTTTCGCATCCGCTTTGATCGTTAGTAAAGCGGGGGTGATTGTCAAATTAGCCGATTGAAAAGCCAAAGTATAGTTGGTGGATGCCTGTATTGTCCCTTGATTGATGGAGTATGAACCCACTTCTTCTCCTTCTTCACGAGACAACATACCTGTTATGACTTGTGTTGGTTGATCGTTATTTTTTAACCCAATTGGGGTATAGGTTAATAGAGGATCTGCATCCCCATATACTTTGGTTTTCGCATCCACTTTGATCGTTAGTAAAGCGGGGGTGATTGTCAAATTAGCCGATTGAAAAGCCAAAGTATAGTTGGTGGATGCCTGTATTGTCCCTTGATTAATGGAGTATGAACCCACTTCTTCTCCTTCTTCACGAGACAACATACCTGTTATGACTTGTGTTGGTTGATCGTTATTTTTTAACCCAATTGGGGTATAGGTTAATAGAGGATCTGCATCCCCATATACTTTGGTTTTCGCATCCACTTTGATCGTTAGTAAAGCGGGGGTGATTGTCAAATTAGCCGATTGAAAAGCCAAAGTATAGTTGGTGGATGCCTGTATTGTCCCTTGATTAATGGAGTATGAACCCACTTCTTCTCCTTCTTCACGAGACAACATACCTGTTATGACTTGTGTTGGTTGATCGTTATTTTTTAACCCAATTGGGGTATAGGTTAATAGAGGATCTGCATC
>NZ_JBKFDO010000027.1:0-8853 GCF_046557355.1 Myroides sp. DW712 | reverse complement strand
ATACGCGCAGAACGGTATTTTTCTTGATCACCAATAGGATACACAAAGGATTCATTTCCGATCTTCTCAACTGCGCCTTGCACGTGAGCAGCATCGCCTACTGATTCTGCTGTGGCTCCTTTTTGAAAGGTAAACATCCCATGGGAAAGCTTGGTAATAGGGTTGTAAGTAGAATCCACCAACACAATACCATTTTGAAAATCAACCACTCCAGAAGCATCGATGTTATTCTTTAGATCAAAGGCTACTTCAGGCACTGAACTATCAAAAACAACATCGTAAAACGAGGCAATTTGGTTTCCCGTAATCTGTTTCGCTTGTGAAGCAACACCATGAATGGTAAAAACCGTCATGGAAGTTTTGTGGTTGGTACTGATTCCATACGCACCATCATTGGCAAAGTTGTCGTAATAAATTACTGTTCCATCGTTGGTTACATCTCCAGAAGTCGTGTTTTCAAAATTTCCTTCAACGGCTAATATGCCAGAAGGAGAAACAGATAGCTCACCTGAATTGACAACAGGAATTGGTTCCTGACTATAGGTAAGTGTACTACTACCAAGTAGTAGTACACTGTATAAGATATTCTTTTTCATGCTTTTCTTTTTTTAAGATCTAATTCAATTGTAACAATTAATTGGATTCTCCTTTTACATTCCAAAAGGACCATTCCGTACCATTGAAAACACAAAGCATCTTAGAAACGGTATCAAAGGCAATTGTTCCTGCCTGTGGGCTCAGCATATTGATATGTGGACTTGCCATTTTGGGTAATACCATCGCTTTATTGGTAGCCTCTAAAACGAGTACACCAGAAGCGGTAGAAGTTCGACTTCCAATTACCGTTGAAGTTGCGTTTGTGCGTTCAGCAATTGCTTGTTGAATACTCAAATCCACTTGTCCTTCGTGAATGGATAAATCCATCCAGCCTGCTTGTGTTCCCCCGCGGTAATACTTTACTTTTTTATCCTGTGCATCAAAAATCAAGGTTCCTCCCACGGGTGTACGTACTTCTTGTTCCTTCGTTACCCAAGGCAAAATAATTCCTCTTGTTTCATTGGCTTTAAAATCCAAGATAACATCGGTTCCTTCTGTAGTCTTCTTCCCGATTGCCGTTTGGCTAAAAGCCGTACAAACACCAAGTAAAAAAGACAATCCAAGAAAGAGTATTCGCTTATTTATTTTGTTCATCATTGTTTTAAAATTTTGTTGAATGTTTAGAGGTTTACTCCTCTCTTCCAACAAGGTTCAACTAATCCTCTACACAGCTCTGTTCTAGGCATCCCCATTGGGTACCATCATACATTTTTAAACAGTTTACTGTTGTATCGTACACCAACATCCCTTCTACAGGATTGAGGCGTGCAATCTGTGCTGTTGTCAATCGAGTAAGTACAAAACCTTGGGTTTTTGATTCTAACACTACAAAGGCGTTCCCTCGGGCAGTGACCCAAGCATCATTTGGACGATCTAAAGTAGTTAGCGCTAGGTATCCATCGGAAGCCAAAATATCTCCATTATCTCCCTCTACTCCTTCATAGTAACAAACCGTACAATATGCTATTTCAATAGAACCTCCACTTTCAATGGTTGTTCCACTTGCACAAACATCATCTGACTCACTCAATAAATCATAGTCTAGATATAAAGGTGACTCTACCCTACCTCTTGAAGGATCCTGTGGATCAATATCTTCCCATACAATATCTTGTTCTGCTGGTGCTTTCAATTTAAACGTAAGGGTGTGTTCCCCTGCTGGTAAGATTAAATTTTCAATTGAAATGCTTCTTACATCATCCGTATCAATACTTACTCCTCCGCTTAGGCTAATTGTCGATGATCGAAGGGAGTTTCGCACATAGGTAAATTCTTCGTTATAGTTAAACTCAAGCAGCACCTCTTCTAATGCAACTGCATTCGGGTTATTAATCTTTAAGGTCATTGTCATTTCCTTATTTTCGGTATAACAACTCGGCTCAGCAATCATCGTAGTTTCAATCGGTAACGGGCGAATCGATGGATCTCCTGTTACCACTGTTCTTGTGGGTTCACAACCAGTACTCATTCGATCACAACTCAAAACATCATGAATGATATGGGGATTTTCTATTGTGTTATAGCTAATAAGAGCTCTATTTTCATAGGTACCTACTTGTGCATCTTGTTCAAAGAGTATTTTTCCTCTAAACGTTAGTGTGGAAGTACCAGGAACCTCGAGATCCTTAATGGTTAAAGTTCTTGTTTTTCCGTAGTCATTAATCACCGCAGAAGCAATCGCCTGATCGTCAACAGATAATGAACCATCTACCCAATACATACCCGCAGGTAACACATCAGAGAAGTTTACTTTATATGGCGCACAGTTGGTATTGGTAATGCGGAACGTATAGGTTCCATCCTCACACAACAGCATTTCACTCGGTCCTTCTTTTGTAAAGGTTAATCCATCTTCATTTGGCGCAGGTACTGGAGGTGGGCAAACAAATTGCATCGGTCCAATTCCAATTCTCATTTTTCCTGTTGTTCGCCCCGTAAAGGTGTGTACCACATAAATTTTTTCCACTGGTGTATCAAACTCTACGTGCATTCTACCTCTTAGAGCCGTGTAGCTTGAGGAGGTTAAACCTTTAGCTCTATTGCCTTCAATGACATACGATCTCTTGTGATTCGTAGCATAGCTCAATTTCGGCATTACAATACCCGAGCCACAAACACCATATACTTCAACCTGAGAAAAACGCCCACTCATTCGGTCAATTTCAAAAATCTCAAAGGTTGAGGCTGCAGCCCTTAAAGAACCATATTGTTTGAGCACTACTTCTGTCACCATTTTTTTATCTCCTGTTCCTCTTTGTCTGTACTCTCTCAAAGAGCGCAGGGAAGATGGTCTTGGATAGCGGCTTTTGAACGTAGATGGTGCTTCAATGGAAACGTTTACATCAGCAGTAAAGCCATCTCCTAAGTGATAAGATCCTGAGGTGGCCCCTCTCGTCCAATTATTTTTCGTAAAGTCTAAGGTTTTTACCCCTGTAAAATCACATGATTCACATATTCCAGGTAAGGTTTTGGCACCAAAAGTAAAGTAGGTTTTTTTATCTTTTGGAAACTTGTAGTTCGCTTGATGTCCCCCATTAACGAAATCTAAGGGTATAACTTGATCCCAAGCATTCATTCGCAATTTTTCTGGCGAATCGGCTACGAGTAAAAATACGTTCCAATTGGGTCCATTATACGGAAATACAGCATCTGCTGCACGCACTAAGATACTCTGATCAAAATTGGTGTTATCAACCAACCAAATTCGACCACTTAGGCGAGAGTCCATTTCTCCACATACCTCTTGGTTTCCTGCAAAGGAATATTGTGACAAGGCTTCTCCGTTGTGTCCCCAAGAAATAGCTGATTTATTGTTTACAATACTTCCTAGCTCAGGGTCTGCTCCTAATTTCGTTCCCACGCCCATGTGCACTATTGCACCAATATCAGTAGATTTCGCTTGTAAGTTTTCTAAATCTGCATCATCGTCTCGAACAACAGAAGCTACGTTGTTGTGAAACTGTAAATTTGTTATGCTATTTCCATTCCATACGGACGTATTATCGGATAATAAATAGTTGAAATTGAAGTTTCCTGCGCGACCTAATTTAATGGTAATCGCATATTTCAATCCCAAATAAGAGTTAATTCTTGCTCTTTCATTCTCTGTCAGGGCTCTTTCATATAAGATTACCTCTGGCATTACCCCTTGAAGGTAATACGTCTTGGAGGAACTTCCCGATCCTAACATTCCCTTTCCATTCATCAACACATTATGATAAGTATGTCTTACATATTCCGAATGTCCTCCATCAAATTCAAAGGTAACACCACTTCCAACTTGCCAATGGTATCCCGCAATGGTAGTCGCTCCTGGATTAAACAATCGCGTAGGGCTATTGGTTAATCCTGTTGATCCAATACGACCAAAACCATCTACGGCTGTACTACTTCCACGGTAAACGCCAAAGGAAGGACGTCGAGCATTGGTTGCTGCTCTGTGCTCACCAAAACCGATAAAATACGATCTTGTCGTTGCAAAGTTGTGATTCACCACGGCATAAAAGGCCACATTTGCGGGCGAAGCTACTGACATGGCTGCCCGATCCGTAATGAGGTAATCTTCCGCTTCTCTAAACAAAGCCGTCGGGTGAAAGTTTGTTCTTTCCTCACTAGGTACATACAAAGGAGCTCCTTTATTTTCAGGTCTTTTTCGGTAATTTGTTCCTCTTCCCGCATGGTCAGTCCAGCTAATAATTTGCCCACTGGCATTCACGGACATCGTATTTCTCATAGAGGCATTCAACCACATACGAAGACCATTCACTACTCCACCAGGTGCTAATGCTTCATAAGCAAACCCCACATAATCTCCGTCGTTGATGACCACATTACGAGCCACACCTTCATTTACTTTATAAATTCTCGTCTGACTTGGATTAAATGATTCATTTGCACTAACCAGTAACCAGCTTCCCATCCCTACTCTTGCATCTAGTGTAAATGTTTGTTGACCTGTTGCTTTGGCTTTCAACTTATAGTTGAAGGCTGTCGTTAGCTTTTCAGGTCTAGTTCTACCAGCTACGGAATCCGTCTGTGTTTGCAAGGTATAGTTTGCAAAACGCGTTCCCGCACCATAAGTATAAGCAGTAGTATTCAATGCTCCATTAGCTCCAAATAGCAACGCTGTTTTATTCTCTAATGTCGCTGTATTTTCTGCATTGGTATTTTTAAAGGTTCCCATTGCAATACCCAAAGCAGGATTATCTACACTTATCGCTTGCTTTTGATATAGCCCACTCGCATCATCTCTTGCAATACCAAAAATATCCGCTTGATAGGTTTCATATCCTCTAGTCGTACTATTATACACTACGGTACCATCAGACAACATATAATCCACCTGTGTTTCAGGTAAACTAAGTCCATATTTAAGGGCTAAGTGCGTATTAATCTTTTTTAAATCCGTTTCACTAAAAGGAGTGGAACGTTCTTCTATTGGTTTAGACAGTACAATGACTTCCATAATTTCGCCTTGATAGGAATTTACCTCTCCTGTTTCACTGCGAACGCTCCCCACAACACTTTTAGCGGAGGTTAGTATTCCTCTGGCTCCTCTGGAAGCTGTATTGGCAGCACGCTGGAAATTTTCGCCCTGTTGTGTAGCTGGGCGATTGGCTGTATCAGTCATGAACGCCATGCCAATTCCATAGGTCTTATTTCCTCCTGCAATCGGAGTAGCCCTACCTGACGCAAACGCTCTAGCAGCTGGCATACGATTCGACTGATCTGTTTCCAGCTGTCCTAACCTAAAAACAGGTACGTTATGCATTCCCGCAACATCTTCCTCACTACTTGAACGAGCTACCCAAATCACAAAATAAGATCGGTTGGGATCGGCTTGAAAATTCGCAAGAGACTCTAATGCTCTATACTCATTTCCTTCAGCTCTACCTTCTCCTTCTTCTGTATCCTTCTTGTAAAAGTCTACTGCCGCGTGGTAATTCATCGCGGATTTTATAAATCGTGGAGGTTGTCCTGATGTATTGGTGAAATTTCGCAACTTACTAGAGCGATCAAGCCAACTAGAAACAGCCTCACCATCTCGAATTACCCCACTAGTTACCTCATCAGCAGTCAGCCAATATTCTACCGTTACCCCTTGCACACCCCCTGGGGTTTGTGCAAAGAGAAACGAAGAAAATAGAAGTGTAATTAGTATATATATATTTTTCATTTATCATCCATTTTATTCTTACTGAAAAGTTTTTTCACTCCTGCTATCACCTATTTATCTTGGCACATTTCACGGAGTATTTCTTCTACTTTTTCTAAACGTTTACGAGTCTCCAGTGCAGATTTCGTTGCACGTTCCTGCTCTTCCATCAATTTTTCAATTTGATCTTGTTGCTCAATCGTATGCAAGAATAACTCCTCTACTTTCTCAAGTAATTCAACAGATAAATTTGTTAAATCAAATCCATAACCACGCTCATTTTTACTTAAGTCAGCAATCGGTGTAACGCCTGGTAAATGGTGATTTTCTTTGACGAAGGTTGCTACATCATTCAAGCTATTAAACTCATAAGTCAACTTAATATCTGAGCTTCCTGTAAAATATTTCTCAAATACATAATCCGCATATACCGAATTCGTTGTGAAGTATTTTCCACTGGTTACTACATCTCCTGCTACATACAGTTTAGCTGTGGTTTCACTAGCTGGAATCACACTCGCTCCAATAGCAACCGTACCTGTTTGATAAATATTTTGTGTATTAGCGTTCGCTACGTTAGTTGTTCCTTGAACCATCCATGGCGATGCCTGAATCCCTTCTGTAGGATCTACTTCTACTTTTGTGCCATCCTCCTGGATATAGTAGTATTTATTCGTGCTAGCATCATAATATACGTTTCCGTATTTTCCTCTTAGTTTATTGATGATTTCCGCAACAAAAGTAGGATGACTTACAAGTGCACTTAACGCCAATTGTACTTTATTATTTGAAGAATCTGTAATTACCAAATAATCGCCTTCAATGGTAAAACTCTTGTTTACCGTATTCAACGTACTCCAATCAATATCCTGTGGGTTCCCTTGATCATCTAAATAGTAAAACTTGTTCGTATCTCCATTATAGAAAACGTTTCCGTATTCTCCTTTTAGTTTGTTGATGATCTTCTCAATAAACTCATTGTTGTTGGTAATCTGATTGACAAAATCAATATTATCCCCCAACTTGGTGATAAACTCTTGATTCTCTACTAAATTCGTAACGAATTTGCTGTTCTTCGCAATCTCTTCTACCGCTAAGGATACTGTATCTCCTGCGGAATCCGTTACCACTAAGAAGTCATTCTCCAATGTAAAGCTCACGTTCACAGTGTTCAACGCTCCCCAGTCAATATCCTGTGGGTTCCCTTGATCATCTAAGTAGTAAAACTTGTTCGTATCTCCATTATAGAAAACGTTTCCGTATTCTCCTTTTAGTTTATTGATGATCTTCTCAATGAAGTCGTTGTTGTTGGTAATCTGATTGACAAAATCAATATTATCCCCCAACTTGGTGATAAACTCTTGATTCTCTACTAAATTCGTAACGAATTTGCTGTTCTTCGCAATCTCTTCTACCGCTAAGGATACTGTATCTCCTGCGGAATCCGTTACCACTAAGAAGTCATTCTCTAATGTAAAGCTCACGTTCACAGTGTTCAACGCTCCCCAGTCAATATCCTGTGGGTTTCCTTGATCATCTAAATAGTAGAACTTGTTCGTATCTCCATTATAGAAAACGTTTCCGTATTCTCCTTTTAGTTTGTTGATGATCTTCTCAATAAACTCATTGTTGTTGGTAATCTGATTGACAAAATCAATATTGTCCCCCAACTTGGTGATAAACTCTTGATTCTCTACTAAATTCGTAACGAATTTGCTGTTGTTCGCAATTTCTTCGACTGCAAGAGATACTGCATTTCCAGCTGAATCTGTAACAACTAATCGATCATTCACTAATGTAAAGCTCACGTTCACGGTGTTCAACGCTCCCCAGTCAATATCCTGTGGGTTCCCTTGATCATCTAAATAGTAAAACTTGTTCGTATCTCCATTATAGAAAACGTTTCCGTATTCTCCTTTTAGTTTATTGATGATCTTCTCAATAAACTCATTGTTGTTGGTAATCTGATTGACAAAATCAATATTATCCCCCAACTTGGTGATAAACTCTTGATTCTCTACTAAATTCGTAACGAATTTGCTGTTCTTCGCAATTTCTTCGACTGCAAGAGATACTGCATTTCCAGCTGAATCTGTAACAACTAATCGATCATTCACTAAGGTAAAACTCACGTTCACGGTGTTCAACGCTCCCCAATCAATATCCTGTGGGTTCCCTTGATCATCTAAGTAGTAAAACTTGTTCGTATCTCCATTATAGAAAACGTTTCCGTATTCTCCTTTTAGTTTGTTGATAATCTTCTCAATGAAATCGTTGTTGTTGGTAATCTGATTGACAAAATCAATATTGTCCCCCAACTTGGTAATAAACTCTTGGTTCTCTACTAAATTCGTAACGAATTTGCTGTTCTTCGCAATCTCTTCTACCGCTAAGGATACTGTATCTCCTGCGGAATCTGTTACCACTAAGAAGTCATTCTCTAATGTAAAGCTCACGTTCACGGTGTTCAACGCTCCCCAATCAATATCCTGTGGGTTTCCTTGATCATCTAAGTAATAGAACTTGTTCGTATCTCCATTATAGAAAACGTTTCCGTATTCTCCTTTTAGTTTATTGATGATCTTCTCAATAAACTCATTGTTGTTGGTAATCTGATTGACAAAATCAATATTATCCCCCAACTTGGTGATAAACTCCTGGTTTTCTACCAAATTCGTTACAAACGTACTGTTGTTCGCAATCTCTTCTACCGCTAAGGATACTGTATCTCCTGCGGAATCTGTTACCACTAAGAAGTCATTCTCCAATGTAAAGCTCACGTTCACAGTGTTCAACGCTCCCCAATCAATATCCTGTAGGTTCCCTTGATCATCTAAGTAATAGAACTTGTTCGTATCTCCATTATAGAAAACGTTTCCGTATTTTCCTTTTAGCTTATTGATGATGTTCTCAATAAACTCATTGTTGTTGGTAATGTGATTAACAAAATCAATATTATCCCCCAACTTGGTGATAAACTCCTGGTTTTCTACCAAATTCGTTACAAACGTACTGTTGTTCGCAATTTCTTCGACTGCAAGAGATACTGCATTTCCAGCTGAATCTGTAACAACTAATCGATCATTCACTAAGGTAAAACT
>NZ_JBKFDO010000026.1:0-12876 GCF_046557355.1 Myroides sp. DW712 | reverse complement strand
TTTCCACAGCAGGTGAAATCGAAAGTATGGCATTGTCATGCACTTGAAAAGAAACAAGAGCTATCCCTTGAATCGGGCGATGATCTTCCAACACTTCTACTTGGTAGGTATTGGCATTGGCAGTAGGAAATATGGCCTGCAAGCAACAGCCCTCTTGTTGAAAAGGATATGCTCCTGTAGCGGTGAAAATCATCGCCGTTTGATGCGATTGACAGCCTTTTGTACCTCGTACAACAAGGCGTAAGCGCTCCAACTTTGCTGGAGGCAATTTAACGGTGCTGCGCAAGGTAATTACCACCGAATCACCTACCACCCAGAGCAACTTAGGCGGTTGATTGATCGTTAAACTGGTAAAAGATAGTGTGTCAACCACTTCAATGGCGTAGTAAAACCCGCTGTAGTACGTCTTGGTGACTTGATCCTTAGGCGTTCGAGCCGCGGAAATTAAGTAAAGCCCCACTTGGGAGGGTTCCCAACTAAAGGCCCTATGCGTGGTGGGATGTGCCTGATACGATGTGGTTTCAGGCGTCGTTTCCAAGTGGATGGTTTGACCAGTTTGGGCTTTCTCCTTCGTTGTTTCATCTGCACATAACTCGGTGACACTCCAGCTGATGTAGTGCTGGTCTTCTCCAATAGGTGTCGTGGCTCTAAACAGGAGTTCATCCCCTAAAAGCAGGCGTAAAGCACGTGGATTTTCTTCGCTCATCTCTCCCCAATACAGCAAATCCAAATTGACGAGCTGGAGCGTATTGACATTGGAAACATAAGTAAGAGTTTGAGAAGCTGCTGCTTCATTCACCTCTTCTGTTGATTCAACCCAAACAGTTGTAGCTTCTGCCTGCTGAATTGGTTCTTCTGCTTTATCCATATCCTCTTCCACCGTGACAACCTGACCGTGGTCGTGAATCGAAATGGTACCGCCTAGTACACATTGAAGTGTACCACTTTCGGTGAGGATATCGCGAGTGCCAATAGAGGGAAAATGAGCGTTGTCTTCCACCTTCCAGAAACCAAGCGGCTTGTACACACAGCTTTTGTCGTAGCCTTTTTTGTACTTACAGGTTTTGAAAGGCGCTATCCCTTCGACAAATTGAGTGTCTTCAATAGTTGCGATCAACTTATCAACCGCATTAGCGTAGTACTTGGTATGTGTAGTAATCTGCAATGCAGCAAACAATGTTGGATTTCCCGTACAGTTACAGGTCGCACCAGAACAGACGATAAACTCGGAAATAGGTAGGGAGGATTGCTTTTTCATGTGCTGTAATGGATTAAAAAAGAAGGAATGTAGGAGTTCCTTCGCTTTTCCTTTTTAAACAAGCAATCAAGAATCAAACCGAAATCAAGACAAAAACACAATATATGTGCTTTGATTATGTATTTAGAAGCCTTTATTTGTTTTATTATAGAAATAAGTTGATTTTTCATTCCTTGTGACAAAGACAAATAAGAAAAAACACATCCTTTACCCTAATTAAATACAATAAAAAAAGCGCAAAGGAGATCTCCTTTGCGCTTTTTTTATTGTATTAATCAACTACATTACTTCAAATAGTCAAAAAAACTGGTGAATTCCATGAGAAACAATACCCAAAGAATAATGACAATTGTTCCGACAAAAGCACCAAACATTCCCCCTAACCTAAAATCCTTTTGCTTGAGCATTCCCGTACCAAATACAATGGCATTTGGGGGAGTAGAAACAGGCAAAAACAATCCACAAGACGAACAAAGTCCCACAACTAATCCAATTGGCAACAACTGATCTGGAGGAAGCACAATCGCAGCAATATTGATTAAGATTGTTGCAGTTGCAGTACTACTCATAATATTGGAAAACAGTACTGTAATTACAGCAAATACAATCATCATGACCACCACATTAAATTCTGCACCTGCTAAAAACTCGGAATAATAAGGCGCTAATAGTTCTTTGATTGCAATACCCAATGATAATCCCCCAGCTACCAACATCAATGTATCCCAAGGGAGTTTACGTACGTCTTCGGCCGTGATAATTCCCAACATGGGTAAGAACATAATAGGCAACATGGCTGCTCCTGCCGTTGGAATATGATATTTTGTTCCAAACATCCACATCCCTACTGTAACTACTAGTATAATAATAACAGCTAGGCGTTGTAAACGCAAACTATTGGTCATTTCTAACGCTTGATTGACAAAGGAAACATCTAACCCTTTTACTTTTGAGGTGTATTTTCTGACTACGGCCCACCAAAATCCAGCTAATAAAATGACCGCTGGTACCAATCCTAAGAAGAGCCACTGGGTAAAATTAATCGTAAAACCTTTGGTTTTTAATACATCCACGACAATTAAATTCGGAGGGGTAGAAACCATACTAATCATTCCAGCAAAAGTTGCTGCAGCGGGAATACTAATCAAAATTGCTTTGGACATGGGCGAATCTTTTCCTTCTCTATCAATCAAAGGCATAACCGAAGCCAGGACCATCGCTGCTGTCGCAGTATTGGAGATAATGAGGGATAATACCGACGTAACGATAATAATACCCAAAACTAACTTATTGGGATTTGAACCAAATATCGACAACGTTTTTTTAAATAAGGACAAATCCAGGTTGGTTTTCCGCATCCCTTCACTGAGGAAAAACCCGCCCAAGAAAATCCAAATCACACTATCGGACCAAGTAGAAGAAATCTCTTGAGGTGAGATAGTTGCTCCTTCCATATTTCCCATGGTATAGACCAAGAAACCGATAATCATAATTCCTACCGCAAAAGGAGGAATTGCTTCTGTCGCCCATAACAAAATGGAAAAAATCAGAATAAAAAACGTGTATTTCTGTGCTTCTGAAAACACCTCTGGCGTTAAAAAGTAAGTCGCTAAAAAAGCAATTACCAAAGAGAAAAAGAAAATACCAATTCTCGTTTTGATATTCCATACATTCCAAGAAGCCTCTATTAATAATTCACTGTAAAAGCGAATTCCCGTTCGTATTTTTCGAATCCGGTCAAAGTAATCAAAATCCATAGCCTTTTATTTTACCTTGCAAAGCTACGAAATAACTAACTGAAATTTATTTTAACAGTAATACAAATAAACTTCTTCTCATTTTTGATAAATCAACTCAAATTCAGTAATATAAAAAAGAAAGCCTTGATGGCTTTCCTTCTTTTTTTACACCTTTATTTATAAGCGATCTTTTTCCTGCATATCCCACTCTTTTCTATTATACTTCGCCTTTTGATTTCCAAAATTGTAGCGCAAGCCAATAGCTATCCCCTGCGTATCCATATAATCCTTAAAGTAATTATACTGATTAGCATATTGTGTTTTAATGACTTGTCGATCACTGCCAAAAATATTATACACATATAGATTAGCCGACCACTTCTTTTGACTAAATTCTCGACTCATAATAAAATCCGTACGTTGATATCCACTAATAGTAAACGAACCTTGTACTGTTGGAGTGTGAAAAGTATAAGTTAGCATGGCTTTCCAATTACTTTGTTTGTCTAAATCGACGGAAGTGGTTATGCGGCCTCCAAACACCAATGCATCATTTTTGTATAATTTTTTATCTACGCCATAAAAATAATCCTCCTGTCTTTGCAATTGTAAGAATGTATTGGCCGACCAGTAAGGTAAAATTTGATAGGCATAACTTGACACTACTCCTGCTGTTTCTCTTTTATCAATATTGGTATAGTGATAGATTAACATATTTGTATCATCTTCCTGGTAGGAGATTTCCATAGAGGGATTAATCTCTTTATTATAAAAGAACTCCACATTCAATTCATCAAAGGTATAGTTCAGACTAAAGTTATGACTAATAGCCGCTTTCAAATCTGAATCTCCTTGAAAATAGGAGAATAAATTATAGTAACTTTTAGCTGGGTTCATCCACGAATAAGAAGGTCGATCAATACGTTTGCTATAGGATAAATTCAACTGTTGTTGATCAGTTAATTCATATTTCAGGTAAGCGGTTGGAAATAATTTAAAATAGGATTGATCCCCACTTCCTATGCCTGTACTCTTGGTTTGAATCCCTGTATATTCTCCTCTCACCCCTACTTTAGCCTGCCATTTCTTCCATTGTTTGGTATAAGAGGTATACCCAGCCCAGTTAATTTCTTGGTAATCAAACGTATTACTTTTTACCTGATTATAGGCAAAATCTCCCTCTTCCTCATCAAAGAAATTCAACAAATACGAGGCTTTCACAATACTGTACTTTCCACCTAACTCCCATTTGGTTGATTCTTGGTCTATACTGTAGTCTAGGCCTGAAACAGCCAAACGCGTACGCTGTTTATCTTTTGTTCCAAATAAACGCTCCGTAGTCGGTTGGTCTTTGAAATTTAATGCTGTCAAGACCTCTTGATTGTCATGCTGTCTATCATACGTAAAATAGGAAGACCACAACAATTTCTTAGCAGAACTAAAATTTTTTTCAACTAACATATAGCCTGTATACGTGTCCATGTTAGATCGTTTTTTATTAAAAGTGGTATAGGACGATTCGATGATATCTTCCGGATTGTAAATCAACGTTGGGATAGCGTAATGTCCTTTGCTTCGCTCATTAATATAGCCATTTCCTCCAAAAGTTACGGTCAGCGTCGTATCTAATTTAATATCCATCTCCGCTTGAAAACTATGTTGCCCTTTTATTTTATTTTTACGCGTCATCACACTACTCCATCGATCGCCATTCTCATACAAAACATTGTCTTCATTATAACGGACTCCCGTACCATTTCCAAAAGAATAACTTCCAGATAGATTTACTTTCGCTCCACTATAACTATGTTGGGTACTCAGTGTATTATAGGCATAAGTCGTTTGTTTAAACCGTTCAGAGATACTCCCCTTATAGCCCAAATTTGTATTCTTTTTAAGCTTAATATTCAACACAGCATTTCCTTGAGCTTCATATTTTGCTGGGGGATTCGTAATCACCTCTACAGCCTCTACTTGAGTCCCTTCTGTTCCTTCTAATAAAGCTTTCAATTGATCGCCTGTTAGCATCACTTTTTTGTCGTTAATCGTCACCAAAATACTCTGACTTCCACGAATACTCAAATTATCACCAATGGCATTAACACCAGGTGTCTGCTTAACGATATCCCAAGCATTCGTTGTAGCTAATGGTGTATCTTGTACATTGAATACCAACCGATCGATTTCTCGTTTAATCGTTGGTCGTTTAGCCGTAATCACCACTTCTTCTAAAAGGGCATTATCCTCCTCTAGCATAACGATCGCCGGAAGTTCACCTGCTAAAGAAAAAACTTGAGGCTTGAACCCAACATATTGAAATTCAACTGTACGAACTAGTTCTTTGGTATCAATTTGATACGTTCCTTTTTCATCGGTATAAAATGAAGCCACTATCTCACCCGTTGCATCCTGGAGTAAAATAGTGACAAAGGCTAATTCTTCCTTTTTTTGATCTACGACTTTTCCCTTGTATGGCGTTACAACCGTCTGTGCTTGCAAGAGGACACTCATCAACAACAGGATAATCGAAATAATAATACGTCCCATAACTTTATTAATTTGAAGCAAAGGTGCAGCAAATAGCAAATACTACGGGTTAATGAACGGTTAACGAAGGGTTAATGCGATAAAGGAGGTAATTTATCCTCGCTTTTTGTCTAAATTTGTATCTATGAAAGCCTATAAACCAAAGTATTATCTCATCGCATTCAGCTTATTCTATCTACTTTTGATTGGAATAATGATTTTTTATTTTATACAAGTACTGGAATTAAAAAAGAAAGAAATTCACAGTATTGCGCACAATAAAATTGATGAGATTGAAAACAAGCTTTCTTTTGATAAAAAATCAAAAAAGAAAGATAATATTCTATACCAAGGGATTATGGATGTCCTCCAAAAAAAGAAAACAGTAGCGGAATTTAAAATAGAAAATCCAGAATATTTTGAGCAAGTTAATCAAGATGCAACACATAAGATAGATAGTATTTTTCAACCTTTGGGATATCAAGTCTCTTATCGCATAGATTTAACCTCGATTATGCTCAATACCACAAAAGAGAACTTCTTGACTGCACCTATTACAATTCTAGAAACGAACCAAAAAATACACAACGCCCATCGCGTTAATACTTCCGAATGGGAAGTGGAAGAAAGTAGCCAAAATAAATCAGATGAACCTTGTTTGGATTGTCCCGCAGATTACTCCAATCACTTTACCATAAAACAAGAAAAATACATCGAAGTACGCAACTTCAATAGCCTAGCTCTTCACGACCTATTGCCTTTACTCTTAGGATCCTTCTTAATCTGCATGTTTATTTTAATTTTGTATTTTATTACCTATAAAACCATCAAAAAAAAGGAAGAAGAAGTTTGGAGCTTGCACAATATGGTGGATAACGTATCCCATGAATTTAAACTTCCAATTGCTACCTTGAAATACGGATGTAATAACCTCAAACAAGAGTATGATTCGCCCACCGTTGCACTAATTCAACGACAAGTCGATCGTCTTGAACGTTTACAAAATCAATTGGGTATTAATGTTCATGAGGAAAAACGCCCTTTTCATCAAAAAGATTTTATTCAACTCACGGAAGACTTAAGCTTGAGAAATCAAGAGATTACATTCAAAACGGTCTGGAATCTAGAAGAGAAAGAAATCCCTTTTCCACAAACTGCAATAGAAACAATCGTATTAAACCTTATAGAAAATGGAATTAAATACGGAGGGACAACCCTTCGTTGTTCTGTTGAGAAAAAAGAAAATAAATTATATATTGAAGTGACTGATAATGGTATGGGAATTGATAAAAAAGAACAAAGTCTTATTTTTAGAAAATTTTATCGCATCATTCACAACAATGTACACAATACCTTAGGTTTAGGCATTGGCTTGTATCAAGTCAAGCAAATCGTAGATGAATACCAAGGCAGTATCCAAATCAAAAGTAAATTAACCGAAGGAACCACCTTCCGTATTTGTATTCCTTATGCATAAAATTCTCCTCGTTGAAGATGATATAGACTACGGTACCGTTGTAAAGCAGTACCTTGAAATTAGTGGTTTTGATGTGGTATGGACGCCTAATGCAACAGAAGTGGCGATTTTGTTCCAACAACACCATTTTCATGTGGCGATTTTGGACATTATGCTTCCTGTTAAAGATGGATTTACTTTAGCTAAAGAAATTCATCACAATCATCCCCACGTCCCCTTTTTATTTTTAACGGCTAAAAATCAAAATATCGATCGTTTATTGGGATTAAAACTAGGAGCTGCAGACTATATTGCCAAAACTTGTGATCCTGAAGAGTTAAAATTGCGTCTTGACAATATTTTACGCTACGTTTCCCTTGAGACGACAACAGTGTATCGCTTGGGCATCTACACCTTTAATCCGACATTATTACGCTTAGAGAATGCCAAAAGAACCTATCAACTAACAGAACGGGAACGCGATTTGCTCTTGCTTTTTATTCAGTATGATCACTCGATTCTAGAACGAGAAATCATCTTGAATCAACTTTGGTCATCTGCGGATTATTTCAATGGCAGAAGTTTAGATGTATTCGTCACGCGTTTACGCAAGTATTTAAGCGATGATGATACGATACAGATTAACAGTATTCGAGGGATTGGTTTTAAGCTAAATCTAGCGCTTATTCATAAATAAATTGCTCGAAGAAATCGTCGTTTAACGCCGTTTTATCTTCAATGCGAAGCAACGCCTGTTGACTAGCTTGTTTCCATTGCTCTTCTTTTTTTTGCTTATATAGTTCATACGCAGTCATGGCGTAATTCGCTAAATAATCCGTTGTATGACCAAAATGTTCCTTACTCTTCTCAAAAAATTCAATAGCCTTATCATACTGTGTATTCATGCGCAATAAAATCGCTTTAATCAAATAAATTTCTTGTTCTCTAGCTGGCGTTAACCCTCCTGCGTGCTTGTATTTCAACAAAGTGCGATCCGTGTTCACTAATCCTTCTACCACATCTCCAATTGAAGTAGCTGTCAAACTCAGTCCATAATATCCTTCAGGACTATCAGGGAAACTTTCTTTTACTTCTTCGTATTTTTTCCGTGCTAATCCAATATTGCCAATACGCAAGGCTGATGCTGCTAAGGCTACCTTAAATGACAACATCGGTTGAGATGCCAGACTATCCGCATAATACAAATACGTATAAGCCACATCCTCTTTATCTTGTTTAGTTAAGGAGACTCCTGTGTAATAATATGCATCACACAATTGTTTATCCATCTGAATAATCTGGAAGAATATTCTACCAGCAGTGTTGTGATATTCTTCTTTTTCCAAGGCAGAAAAACCCATCTTGTATAATTGAAGTATTTCTTGATTTTCAGTTGGACAAGACAAGGTAGTACTTATAGTCTCTTGCGACCATCCTTCCACTCCTAGTAACAAGAAGCACATCCAAAGCAATAAGTTACCCCCTTTAAACTTCATACACCAGCGGCGTTTCTATGGTTGCGTCCTCGTATTCACGTTGTGCTTGTTCTACAATACGATCCGTGAACAATATTCCATTCAGGTGATCGTATTCATGTTGCATAATCACAGCAGTATACCCTTCTACTACTTCTTGATACTGATTACCTTCTAAATCAAAATACGTCAATTGAATAGTCATACTGCGATAGACAGCTTCGTAGCGATTTTCAATTGACAAACAACCTTCCTCTCCTTGCTGTAGTAAAGAAGAATACCAGATAATTTGAGGATTAAGGAAGAATTCAAAAGGTTCATTCGCTTTATCGAAGCGCTTAACCAAAAACAAGCGTCGATTGAATCCCACTTGAGGAGCAGCAATACCAACACCAGCACGATCTCCGTCTGTTACGGTCTTATACATACGTGCAATTAGCATTTTCACGTTTTCATCTCGAGGATCAATCGCTACACAATTGTTTTTCAATACCTGTAATTCGGCAGGAACCGTATCCTGATATACATACATGGGTTGATTTTGATCTCCTTCAAAAAGTAAGGCTAATTCATCTTGTGTTAACAATTGGCTTGCTATCATGGTGGTCTTATTTCGAAATATTAGGAAGTAAAAATACTATTTCTACCGTTAGCAAAAAATAAAAGCCAGCGATAAATCACTGGCTTTTTATATTTAAGCAGCAGGTGCTGCTATTTCTTCTTTTGGTTTTTCTTGTGTTGGAGCTAAAACCTCGCCTTCTGGTGCTATGTCTTGCTCCACTCCTTGCTCAGCTCCAGGTTCTTGTTGTTCATCCTCATCTTCCTCGTCATCCTCTGTTGCTCGCCCTAATACTTCACTGGGTTTATAACGGCCTAATTTGATTTTAAAATTATCTGAATTTCCTTGAATTTTCATTGGAATTCCAATAATTCCCATTGGAGGTAATCCCAAACGAAGACCAATATTCATCTCCCCATCTAAACTTACTTGTCCTTCAAACCGAGGTCTAAAACCTGCCATTTTCATACGGGTACGCTCAATTGTCATAACGTTATCTTGGATGGTGGTTTTGATTTCCACATCTTTTGCTTTTCCCTCTTCCAATGACTTCGTATTGGTTTCTTTCGCAATTGCTCCAAGTAAATTAAATCCTTTAAATTCGATATTTTCCAAGGTTAAAGATCCTCCCCCAACTAACGAACGGAAAACTGGGAACATATTCTTATCTAAATCACCTTTCAACTTATAATCCAAAGAAACCTGGCCATAAGCATCCTTAGCCATACTCACCATTTCTCTAAACAGCGTTATTTCTTTATAGGCTCGCTGAATATCAAATTCAGACGCTTGAATTGCATAGTCGAATTTCGCTTTTCTAAATCCTGTAGGCTCATAGGTTCCATTCATACTTACTTTCGTTCCTATCAAATCAAAATTGGTATTTTGAAGGTCTATTTTTCCAGCATTAACTAGTAAACTACCCGTAAAATCTCCTACGTTGTATTCCGAATACTTTATCTTTTGAGCAGTAGCATCAAACAAAATATTTAAATTCTTCGGTACTTGAACAACCCCTGTTCCAGAAGATGCTGCTGTTGCAGCTTTTGAAGAAGATCCTTTCGAGTCAAACATCATAAATTCATCCACATTAAAATAAGGACTCTCAAAAGTGAATTTTCCTTTTAAAGTATCTTCTTTTAAAATATAATCCACCACATTTGTCAAATATCCTTTCATGTTAATCTGGGAGCTTCCATACGTAGCCACAAACTTCTCAAAGCCCATTTTTTCCTTAAAGAACTTAAAGACTCCTTTTTTAATATGTAACGGATATGGAAACATTTCCGAATGGATACGGATATTATCTACTTCAAACTTTCCTCCGTTTTTCAGCTTGTCGAAATCTCCTTTTATCGCATCACTTTGCAAGCCTTTTAAAAATAAACTCGTGATAATTCGACCGTGAACATCAATTCCATCCACTTTAAAAATTCTATAAATGTCACCAATATTGATGGTCCCTTTCGATTGAATATTGTAATTTAAATTATTCAAATTATACAAACTTGCCGCTAATTGGAACGGTTCTTTCGCAATTTTAAAATTAATGGGTAACACCTCAATCGATAAGTCATTCATTGATCCTCGTGAACTTTTGATAATCGTGTGAATCCGAATATCCTCAATAGGTAATTCAGGTAGTCGCTTTAATTGCACATACCCATTATTCAACTTGATTTCAGTATTAAGTACGGGAAAGCGTTTACGTTTCGGCTCATAACTTCCTTTTACGGTTCCATCGACCATAAAGTTCCCTCGTAAGACTGCCTCATCGAAAGGAATAAATTCTTTGATATTTTCAAAATCAATATTCGCCTCTATACGCGCATCAACATCATACGTAGTTAAGTTATTAACTGCAAAATGACCCTTGACGAAATTATCCATCGCCAAAAGATTTAAATTGTCGATACGGAATTTGATATCCTTTATTTTTTCTGTCGGCCCTTCCGCTTTAACATCAAAGCTAATTTCTTTCAATGCCTGAGGTAAACTATCCAGTTTAAAATAGCCCTTGCGAATCATTCCATCTAAATTAAAGCTAGGAATACTCGTAATCACCGTATCGCGTTTCACCGTACGCAACGTGCGTGTTTCCACCACACCTTTAGCAAACTGTCCGTCTACTTTTCCTTTTAGTTGCAAATCTCCTTTTAGTTCAAAACCTGTTAGTCCCAATGCTCGTTGAATGAGATCTAAATCCATATTCAAATCCATCACGCTTTCAATTATGGGCTTATCAAAACCTTTGGTATGTAAAGTTGCATTGCTTTTACGTCCAGCGATTGAAAAATCAAATTGATCAATCAACACCTCACTTTGTTCCATATCCAAAGAAGGCATTTTAAATTGAAATTTCAAGGCTAAATCTTGAATCGGATCCATTACGTTCCCATGCTGAATAACTCCGTTAGCAACCGCTAAATCAAGGTTAATCGATGGCATAATCGTATCTAGCGCTAAGAATTGGCCTTCTAACTTAAATTTACCATCTACGACACCTTCAAACTTCGTTTGATCCAACCAAGATTGATACTCTGGCGGAACCAAAGAAAGCAATTCATTTAAGCTCGCTTGCTCTGTATGAATATCAAACAACATATCATACCCATTTTCAATGAAACCAAAGCGGCCAATGAAACTCACCAATAAGTCCTTGATTTTTAAATTATTTTTTTGAAACTCAAACGTCAATGATTTTGTATCAATAAGTGTCTCTAAGTCCGCTAAAATTGGTTTTTCTTTGACATAGAATACATTGTCAAAGCTAAAGTCAAAAGAGCGAATGCGAATCTTACTCTTCAATTGAAATACAGCTTCACTCATATTTCCACTCCCCAAATAATCAAAATTCACAGCAGAAAAATAGAGATTACCTGCCTCATCACAATAGCGCAATAACGCATTTTTGATTTCCAACTGATCGATTTGCAAATCAAATCCCTTATTATCATCTTCATCCTCTTCATTAGAAGGTTTCAGCACCATATAGTTTGCCTCTCCTCTTTCGTTGACCAACAAATCAACAACAGGAGAATCAAGAAATACACGATCAAAACTAATTTTAGAATCTAACAAACTCATCATATTAATCCCTAGACCTAATTCTTTAGCCGCTAATAATTTCATGGATTGTAAAGAATCCACTTGTACTCCTTCAATACTAGGTTTAATAACAGTAGCAGTTAAATAGGGAAAGTTTTTAAAGAAAGACACATTGATATCATCAAAAACCACCTCTCCTTCAATGGAATCAGCCAGTAACTTTTTAATTTCCTCATTAATTGTGTCCTTAAAGAAGATAGGCACAACCAACATGGCTCCTAATATAAAGACAACTAAAGCCCCTAAGGCTATAGCGATTCGTTTCATTACTTTTTTTCCAGATAACCCCATACTTTTACTCTCTACAAATTGCGTGTAAATAAACAGATAATTTCACAAATTATTCTACAAAATTAGAACATCTTATTCATTTATGAAATGAAAAAGATTTTTTTTGCAAATAGTAAGTGTTTTTGTTGTTTGGCTTTCGGCTTTTGTACTTCGTGCGGTTTGTTGTTTGTGAGGATAGGGTGATATTGGGTGAGGATTGGGTGAGATTGGGTGAGATTGGGTTAGATTAGGTGAGGATAGGGTGAGATTGGGTGAGGATTGGGTGAGATTGGGTGAGGTTAGGTGAGGAAAACACTCATCTCCCATTTCCCTTCTCTAGCGTAAACCGTTCACTGTAAACTGTAAACAAAAAAAGCCTGACTACTTGCGTAATCAGGCTTTTAAAAGAAGGGCGACGACATACTCTCCCACCATGTGGCAGTACCATCTGCGCTAGCGGGCTTAACTTCTCTGTTCGAAATGGG
>NZ_JBKFDO010000025.1:0-29517 GCF_046557355.1 Myroides sp. DW712 | reverse complement strand
TTTAATTCTTCAACTTTTGTAATATTGAAATGCTCTACCAAATACGCTGGTAGGATTAGTTTTAGTATTTCTTTGCTATCCATCATCATGCAAAGATATTATTTTACAACTTCCTCCCCAACTTTTGCACCTGATCCGAGGTTTGCAAGGGACTCTCTGTGTCGGATTTTTAGTGATGGAATTAATATCGCTTATTTCTACAATTCAGCACTTACTACTAAGTATTCACTAAAAAATAAATGTTAAAATTTACCTTGCTTTTGATTGATTATTAATGAATTGTAGAAGGTGATGAATTGGTTGGGGTATTATTCTTTGATTTTTCTTTGGTATATATAGAAATAATGCTAGTTTTGCATCCGCATTACAGAAGTAATTAACTTTTGAAAAGCAACGTGGTACTGGCCTATGGTGTAATGGTAACACAGCTGATTTTGGTTCAGTCGTTCTAGGTTCGAGTCCTAGTAGGCCAACGAAAAGCTCCTTGAAATTCAAGGAGCTTTTTTTATGACCTTGTGTGAAAATGAAAAAGGTTGGAATCATGATTCCAACCTTTTTTTTATGCTTTGAAATTAGGTTTTCTTTTTTCTAAGAAAGCTGCAGTACCTTCAGTAAAATCTTGGGTATTGAAACACTCCCCGAAGTGTTTGATTTCTTCATGATATCCGTTTGTACCGTCTTTGAAGTTGGCATTCACTGATTTAATCGCTTTGGAAATTGCCGAAGCGGAGTTATTCGATATCTTTTGGGCAATAGACTTGGTAAATGTCAATAAGTCTGCCTGTTCCACTACATGATTTACTAGACCGTATTCTAGGGCTTTTGTCGCATTAATCATATCAGCTGTCATAATTAATTCCATCGCGCGTCCTTTGCCTATTAGCTGAGGTAAACGTTGTGTTCCTCCATAACCAGGAATTAAACCTAACGTTACTTCTGGTAATCCCATTTTAGCATTGGAAGAAGCTACTCTAAAGTGACAAGCCATCGCTAGTTCTAATCCTCCACCTAATGCGAACCCATTAACGGCAGCAATAATTGGTTTAGAATAATTTTGAGCATAATCAAATAATAATTCTTGTCCTTTTGCTGCTAATTGAGAACCCTCGCTCACGTTAAAGCTCGAAAATTCTTTAATATCAGCACCCGCAACAAACGCTTTTTCTCCGCTTCCTGTAATAATGACCACACGAACGTCTTTATCTTCCTCTAGTTGAAGTAAAGCGCGGTGTAATTCCTCAATTGTCGGTTTGTTTAAGGCATTTAATTTTGTGGGTCTGTTAATGGTGATGACCGATATATGATCATCTGTTTCAATTAAAATATTTTCATATTCCATATTTCTCAAATTTTTATTTGGTCAGTGGTAAAGTTACGGTAAAAGTAGTTCCCTTACCAGCTTCTGTTTCAAAGGTAATGGTTCCTTGATAATTTTCTACAATATTTTTGATAATCCCCAGGCCAAGTCCCATTCCACTTGTTTTGGTGGTAAACTTCGGTTCAAATATTTTAGTCTTATCCGCTATGGCGACTCCAGCTCCGTTATCAGTAACGGAAATAATGATGTTTTTGCCATCTTGATAGGCTTTTACCACTACAATCGGACTAGGATTGCTGCTTGGTATGGCCTGAATTGCATTTTTTACTAAGTTAGTAATAATACGGATAAGTTGTGTTTGATCAATTAGGGCGATTATTTCTCCCTCTTCATGCTCAAAATAAATATAATCTTCCGTAAAGATATCCAAGGAAATGCGAATCGTCTTAATGATGTCTAGTGTTTCATTTTGCTGTGCAGGCATAGAGGCAAAACTAGAGAAAGCGGTTGCTACTGAGGACATGGTGTCTATTTGACCAATTAATACGGCAGAGTAGTCTTTGAGTTTGGCTTGAATCTCAGGATCAGTAGGGTCAAATTTACGCTCAAAACTCTGAACCGTTAAACGCATAGGGGTAAGCGGGTTTTTGATTTCATGTGCGACCTGTTTCGCCATTTCACGCCACGCTTGTTCGCGTTCATTCTGCGCCAAACGCTGGTAAGTTTCATCGAGTTTCTCTACCATATCGTTATAGGCATTAATCAAATTAGAAATCTCTTTACTGGTCGAAATATCCTCAATCTTTTCGTTTTTTTGCCCCAATTTGGTACTGGTCATTTTGATGCTCAGTTTGTTTAAACTCTGGGTAATATAGTTCGATAAAAAGTAGGAAATAGCAATGGACATGATTAACATAATGATGTAAACCTGTCCGAATTTATGCATGAAGTTGCGTACCTCACTTTCATAAAATTCTGTTTCTTCTGGGTAGGGGATTTTAATGATACCCAAGGGTTTGAACTTCTGATCTTTGAGGTAGCGGTAGGCGGTTCGAATACGTGTGTTGTCCACCTCTTCTACATCGACAAAGCGCTTATTGGGCGATGATTTAATGGTCTTTAGAATAATAATGGGAATATTCGATTGTATACCATCAACAGAAAAACTCCCTTTAGAAGAGAGTAGTAATTTACCCTCCAAATCGTGGAGGTGTAATTCAGTATTGTGAATAGAAGCAAGCTCGTGTATCTTGTCCTTAAATATCAAAGGCAGGTTTTCCGTGTTCAACTCATAAGGCGTAGTGGTCAAGATGTAGTTGATATTTTCGGTAATTGAGCCTTCTTTTCGTTCTAATCGATATTGGTGATAGGTACGCGCTTCCTCTTTAAATTGATAGACGGAAACCGCCGATATCAAAATGGAGGAAATGATACTTAGGAAAATTAACGAGAAGAAAATTCTATTTTTAAGGGAGAAACTTTTTAAGAAAAACTTGACTTTCATTCATTTTCTTTGCGTTGGCGAATTTGTTTATACAGCTTAATGCCCAACATGAGTAAAATAGCCAAGCCTAAAAGTCCGACTACACCAAATATCCAGTTGAAAGCATTTTTTAAAAATACTAAAAAAACAACAGAGAATAAAATAATTGTTGCTCCTTCATTCCAAATTCGAAAAAAGGAAGAGGTTTTGGTTAAGGTGTTGCGATTAATTTGTTGGACAAACTGGTGGCACTTCAAATGATAGGCAATCAAGAAGAGGACAA
Organism: Myroides sp. DW712; assembly: GCF_046557355.1. Lineage (NCBI taxonomy): Bacteria > Pseudomonadati > Bacteroidota > Flavobacteriia > Flavobacteriales > Flavobacteriaceae > Myroides > Myroides sp. DW712. The sequence continues at coordinate 26,433 of NZ_JBKFDO010000025.1, read as the reverse complement.
ATAACAGCTTAACATGCATCCAAGGTTGTTGGAGCAAGTAGGGATTGACGATAAAAAGGGAAATCCCAAAAACCAGCGTCAATATGGCTGCGGGCCAAGTAATAATGTTCCACAGCCGATTTGTCATGATGCGGTACTGTTTTTTGAGAATATCCTGCTCCAGTTGTGGTTTTTCATTTGCCTCTACGTAATAGACAAAGAGGCGAACAATGTAAAATAAACCTGCAAACCAACAGACAACAAAGATAACATGAAGCGCTTTTAAATATAAATAGGCCATAGCATTGTTTTAATTAGTTTGTTGCCAGGTGGTAATCCAAGTAGCTAAAGCAGCTATAAACGCATCATTGTCATTCAGACAAGGAATAGTTTTGAAGGATGTTCCGCCGTGATGTAAGAATTCGTCACGGGCTTCCATTCCAATCTCTTCCAATGTCTCTAAACAGTCTGCAACGAAAGCAGGGGTAACGACAGCCAAGTGTTTTACGCCACTTTCGGCCAATTGATTTACCGTTTTGTCTGTAGGAGGTTGTAACCATTTATCTGGACCTAAGCGAGACTGAAAGGTATTGGTGTATTTGTCTGCTGGAATATTGAGTTTTTCGACTACTTGACGTGTTGTTTCTAAACACTGATGTCTGTAACAATGTTGATGTGCAACAGAAGGTGTGTTACAACAAGAACCGTCAATTTTACAGTGCGATTTGGTGGTGTCTGACTTGTAAATATGACGCTCAGGTACACCGTGATAAGAGAAAAGTAAATGATCCCATTCGTTTTGATCTAGATGCGATTGAATGGAGGCGGCTAGGGCATCTACATATTCTTGTTTGTTGTAAAAGGCAGGCATACTGGTGATGCTTAATTCAGGAAAGTGCTTTTTACGCAATTGTTCTGCTAAAACATCAATAGTTTCTGTGGTAGCCATGGCGAATTGAGGGTAAAGCGGAATCATAAAAACATCCGTTACTCCTTGGTTCTTTAATTCCTGTAGCCCCGTTTTGATTGACGGCTCTCCATAACGCATCGCTAGTGCTATGGGTAGGTCAATCTTTTGTTGTAGCTTTTTTTGCTGACGTTGAGAAATCACAATTAATGGCGATCCTTCAGGCCACCATACTTTTTGATAGGCTGCCGCCGATTTCTTTGGTCTTGTGTTGAGAATAATCCCCTTTACTAAGAAAGCTCTCAGTAAATAGGGCATATCGATGACTCTTTTGTCCATCAAAAATTCATCCAAATATGGTTTTACATCCTCGGGCGTTGGAGATTTTGGCGAACCTAAATTTACAAGTAGTATCCCTTTCATTATTGATTGTTTGAATTAATTGACATTAAATATTTTTTAGGCGTAATGCCGTATTTCTTTTTAAAAGCAGAGATGAAATGACTAGCCGAACTATAACCAATCTTTAAACCTACTTCATTCACATTGTAATTCCCTTCATCAAGTAGTTTTCTCGCATATTCCATCTTGTAATCGAATAAGAAACTGAAAACGGAATCTCCATATATTTGTTTGAACCCAATTTTTAACTTCTTAATATTTAAACCAATGAGGTCAGCCAACTCTTGTAGCGTGGGCGGTTCTGTCATTTGTTGAATGATGATATCCTTAGCTTGTTTAATCTTTAATACATCTTCCTCATCCGATAAAAAAGGACAATTGTCGATATTTTGTTCCTCATTGTAGTTGAAAACTAAACTGAGTAGCTCATAGGTCTTGCCTTTGTAAAATAAGTTTTTTACAGAAGGGTGCATGGACGCATTGAGCATTTGTGTTAAGACAATTGCTATGGCCGGTGTGATTTTTTCTTCCGTATAGTATTTCTTTTCCTTGTTTTCTTCGGTTAAAAAACCAATGAATTCCGCTTCAGATGAAAATAAGGAGTGAAATTTCTTAATGGAAATCATCAAGCAAATAATCGCAGCCTGACTCTTTACCTCTAAATGTACAGGGAGCTGTTTTTGCGGATTGTAGAGCAAGAGCGATTTCTCTTCTGGTAAATCCAGTGTATAGGCACCGTGATTATAAATAAACTGTCCACTTCCTTTTAGACAGAAGTAAAATTGAATAATATCCGTGCCAATCTCCTTGTGGAAACTGTAGGGATGCGGACTGCTATTATCTATTTTATAGACCGAAAATTCAGGGTCAATACTAATTTCTTCTATGGGACTCATAGCGTTATTTTTTTGAAACGCAAGGAAACATAATGTTGTATTTTTTATTTAGAATGATTCTATATAAAGTCTTTTGTAACCCTTGCTATTCCTGCAAATGTACTGTATTATAATGAAATATTGCGAAATGTTTTTCTTTTTCTTTGAGCGTTATTAATAGTCCTTCTAGCGTTACTTTTATCGAATCATTAGCGTTAAATTTGCTTACTTTTGAAATTGAAATAGGTATGGAAAAAATAGATAAGGTCAAATCAACTACTTTTTATGCAGTGGGGTTAAGCTATAAAAAAGCAGATGCCGAAATGAGAGGAAAGTTTAGTTTGAGTGAGACGGCCAAAGAAAATCTATTATGTCAAGCGAAAGAAGAAGGGATTGAAAGCTTAATAGTAATCTCTACATGTAACCGAACAGAGATTTACGGTTTTGCTCAACATCCTTTTGAACTCATCAAGCTATTGTGTGACAATAGTAATGGTACGGTTGACGATTTTCGACAAGTAGCGTATGTTTGTAAGAACAACGAGGCGATTCGTCACTTATTTCGCGTAGGTACTGGCTTGGATAGTCAAATCTTAGGGGATTTTGAAATTATAAGTCAAATACGCAATGGTTTTGTCTTAGCCAAAGAACAAGGATTAACGACCAACTATTTCGAGCGTTTAGTTAATGCGGTGATTCAAGCGAGTAAACGCATTAAAAATGAAACAGAACTGAGCTCAGGGGCTACTTCTGTGTCTTTTGCTGCTGTACAGTATATTATGGATCAGGTGACTGCTATTTCAGATAAGAACATCTTGCTGTTTGGAACGGGAAAAATCGGACGTAATACTTGTGAAAACCTGGTTAAACACACCCACAATGACCATATTGTCTTAATCAATAGAACCAAAGAACGTGCTCTAGAGGTAGCGGGAAAGTTTAATTTGATTGTCAAAGATTTCGATGATTTACAACAGGAGATTAGTAAAACAGATGTATTAGTTGTAGCTACCGGAGCGCAACAACCTACGGTTGATTTATCTACTTTACAGTTAGATAAACCCTTAACCATTCTCGACTTATCCATCCCTAAAAACGTGGATCCTGTGGTGGCTAATCATCCCATGGTAGAATTGATTCACATGGATGATTTGTCAAAAATGACGGATAAAACCATTGAGAGAAGAAAGGAATTTATCCCACAAGCAGAAGAAATTATCGATGAGGTGATGTCAGAGTTTGTCGCTTGGACAAAAATGCGAAAATTCGCCCCGACCATTCACGCTCTGAAAACGCGATTAGAACAAATAAAAGATGGAGAAATTGACTACCATCGAAAAAAATATGAGAACTTTGATAGTGATCAAGCTGAAGTAATCACCATGCGTATTATTCAGAAAATCACCACTCACTTTGCGAATCACCTTCGACATGAGGAAACGGTTGTAGATGAGAGTATTGAGTGGATAGAAAAAGTTTTTCAATTAGATTCAAGACAAAATGGATAGAGTTATTCGTATCGGTACACGCGATAGCGAGCTTGCGATGTGGCAAGCGACAACAGTGGAAAAGGCATTACAGGCTTTAGGGTATAAAACGCAATTAGTTCCGGTAAAATCAGAAGGCGATTTAGTTTTAGATAAGCCTTTATATGAAATGGGGATTACGGGTATTTTTACCAAAACCTTGGATGTGGCGATGATTAACAAAAAAGTAGACATTGCCGTACATTCCATGAAAGATGTACCAACGGCTTTACCGCAAGGTATTGTACAAGCAGCTGTATTGCAAAGAGCGAATACAGTGGATATTTTACTACACAAAGGAGATACGGCCTTTTTAGATCCAGAAGCGGAAGCGGTTGTGGCAACGGGAAGTTTGAGAAGAAAAGCCCAATGGCTGAATCGCTTTCCCAAACATACCTTGGTGGATCTAAGAGGAAATGTCAATACGAGAATGCAGAAATTAACGGATAATGCGGACTGGAAAGGGGCGATTTTTGCTTCTGCAGGATTGGATCGTATCAAAAAGAAACCCAAAGGATTTATCAATTTAGATTGGATGATTCCAGCGCCAGCACAAGGCGCCATGGTGGTGGTTGCTATGGCTGATGATTCTTTCGCTTTAGATGCATTAGCGCAGCTAAATGATTATGAAGCAGAAATGACTACGCATATTGAACGTCAATTCTTGCGCACCTTAGAAGGTGGGTGTACGGCGCCTATTGGTGCTATTGCGACCTATAACCAAAAAGAGGATACGATTGATTTTACAGGCGTTCTATTGTCTTTGGATGGAAAAGAAAAATTTGAAATCAACAAGACAGTGCCGATTCAAGAATGGAAAAAATTGGGCTTCTTTGCCGCACAAGAACTGTTGGCAAAAGGAGGACAAGCCTTGATGGAGCAATTGCGTCAAGAATTAAAACGATAACACATGCCTGCGGTTTTATCAACGAGAAAAGTAAGTCAACTCCATCACCTACAAATCAATGAGTCAGCAATTGATTGGGTAGAAGAGGATTTTATTGGGATACAACCTTGTGTTTTTTCAGTTGATCAACCACGAGAAATACTGTTGTTTACGAGTCAAAATGCAGTTAGAAGTGTGTTGAATAATCCCGCTAGTGCCGTATTAAAGGGAGTTCCTGCTATTTGTGTGGGAATTAAAACCAAAGAACTCTTAGCGAAAAATGGATGGACGGTGCTTGCTTGGACGCATTATGCGAAAGAATTAACGAACGTAATTCAACAGCAATTCGCCTCCCAAAGTTTTTCTTTTTTCTGCGGTAATATTCGCAGAGAGGTCTTGCCGACATTTTTTAAACAACACCAGATTCCATTTGATGAGTATGTGGTCTATCAAACCGTAAAATACCCGCATCAAATGCAACAAAAATTAGATGGAATCTGTTTTTACAGCCCATCGGCGATTGAGAGTTTTCTTGAAAACAACGCCATCACAACCGAAGTCTGCTTTTGTATTGGTGATACAACTGCAGATGCATTAAAAGGAATTACAACGCAAATCGTCGTAGCGAGTCAACCGACTATCGAAGCTACTCTAGCGGCTTGCTTCGCATATTATAAATAGTGTCAGCTAAAATTGACGTAATTAAATGGTTTAGAAATGATAAAAAATGATTTATTCTTAAGAGCTTTAAAAGGAGAAACAGTGGAAAGACCACCGGTTTGGATGATGCGTCAAGCAGGGAGATACCTACCCGAATTCCGCGCTTTACGAGATAAATACGATTTTTTTACCCGTTGTAGAATGCCAGAAATCGCAGCTGAAATTACCGTACAACCGATTCGTATTGTAAAACCAGATGCCGCTATTCTATTTTCTGATATTTTAGTTGTGCCACAAGCCATGAATATCGATGTGGAAATGAGACCAGGAGTAGGGCCTTGGGTACCGAATCCAATTCGTTCTGCGAAAGATGTTGAACAAGTAATCGTTCCAAACATCGAAGAAACCTTGGGTTATGTAATGGATGCTATCAAAGTAACTAAAGAAATGTTGAACGATGAGGTACCTTTGATTGGTTTCGCAGGTTCACCATGGACCATCTTTTGTTATGCTGTGGAAGGAAAAGGATCAAAGAGCTTTGATTTAGCGAAAGGATTCTGTTTTTCTGATCCAGTGGCTGCACATACCCTATTGCAAAAAATTACAGATACAACCATTCTATACCTAAAAGAAAAAGTGAAAGCACGGGTAAATGCCGTGCAGATTTTTGATTCTTGGGGAGGAATGCTATCTCCAGTAGATTATCAAGAATTTTCGTGGAAATACATCAACCAAATCGTGGAAGCCTTAGCCGAAATTACACCTGTTATCGTATTTGGTAAAGGTTGTTGGTTTGCTTTGCCTGAAATGGCACAGTCTAAAGCATCTGCTTTAGGAGTTGATTGGACATGTAGCCCTAAAAATGCGCGTTTATTTACAGGAGGAGAAATTACTTTACAAGGAAACTTTGATCCAAGTCGATTGATGTCGCCCATTCCAACCATCAAAAAAATGGTACATGAAATGATTGATGCTTTCGGAAAAGATAAGTATATCGTGAACTTAGGACATGGTATTTTACCACATATCCCAGTAGATCACGCCAAAGCTTTTATTGAAGCAGTAAAAGAATACGAACAAAAATAGAAGAAATCACGCAAAAAAGGGTTGACGAAACTGTCGAAACCTTTTTTGCTTCTTTATCGAATGATCTATGTTAAACAAAGGAGTTAAAAGCGAAGAAGACAGACGTATCGAATCGATTGTCGTAAAACTTTCATCGATTGGATTTGTTCCCGATGATTTAAAGGTAAAAGAAGAAATTGACGTAGCATTAGCAAAAATAGGATTGACCTATGCGATTTTACTAGAAATGGAGTCCACAGACTTAAATCAACAATTGCTGCAATTTAATTTTGGATGGGATCGCATGGAACAATTTGCCGATGTATTGATGAACTGGTCCAAAGAAGAACAGCAATTCAAAGCCAAAGCCAAAAGTTTATACACCTTCATTCAACAGGAAAGCAAAGCTTTTTCCTTTGAAATCATGGCTAAAATAGGCCAACTCTAATTGGAAGTAAATAAGTCTTTTGGGCTTACACAGAATATGAAAGAAAAATTTTATCACTATATACAACAACTCCAAAATCAAATCACCACGCGATTAGAAGAAGTAGATGGAGAGGCTAAATTCCAACAAGATCTTTGGGAACGTCCCGGAGGTGGAGGAGGAAGAACACGTGTGATTGAAAACGGACGTGTTTTTGAAAAAGGAGGCGTGAATATCTCTGCCGTACACGGAGCATTGCCCGCAGCGATGCAAAAGTATTTTAACGTAGGGGATGTTGATTTTTATGCCTGTGGGTTGAGTTTAGTCCTCCATCCTAAAAGTCCGATGGTGCCAACTGTTCATGCGAATTGGCGCTATTTTGAAATGTACGACAAACAAGGAAATGTCGTGCGTTCTTGGTTTGGTGGAGGACAAGATTTGACGCCTTATTATTTATTTAAAGAAGATGCCATTCATTTTCACCAGGTGTGTAAAACAGCTTGCGACCAACATGACGCTACTTTTTATCCGCTGTATAAAAAACAATGTGATGAGTATTTCTGGAATGCACACCGCAATGAAGCCCGTGGAATCGGAGGTCTATTCTTCGATCGACTGGAAGAAACAGTTGAAAAGACCGCACAACAATGGTATGATTTCGTTACTACCGTAGGGAATAGCTTTTTAGAAGCGTATGTCCCTATTGTCGAAAAGCGCAAAACATTATCTTATACAGATGAACAACGTACGTGGCAAGAAATCCGACGTGGGCGTTATGTTGAGTTTAACTTGGTTCACGATAAAGGAACTTTGTTTGGATTAAAAACCAACGGGCGTATCGAATCCATCTTGATGAGTTTACCTCCACATGTGCAATGGGTCTATGACCATCAACCAACAGAAGGAAGCGAAGAAGCAAAATTGTTAGACGTATTAGCTAATCCGATAGATTGGATAACAGTTGAGTATTACACTGTAAACTGTACACTGTAAACTGTACACCGTAAACCGTAAACCAAATAATATGTTTCCATTACAAAGAGGTAGAAGATTAAGAACAAGTGAGTCTATTCGTAGTCTAGTAAGAGAGACGATGGTGACCCCACAAGATTTTATGTTTCCCATGTTTATTGCAGAGGGGACGAATGTAGAAGAACCTATTTTATCGATGCCAGGGATTTATAGACGATCTGTGGATTTAACCGTAAAAGAGGTAAAAGAACTATACGCTTTGGGTATTCGCGCAGTGAATATCTACGTCAAGGTGAGTGATCATTTAAAAGACAATGCAGGAACCGAAGCATGGAATGCCAATGGATTGATGCAAACAGCAATAAAAGCGATAAAAGATGCGTGCCCAGGGATGATTGTCATGCCTGACGTAGCGTTAGATCCCTATTCGATTTATGGGCATGATGGAATTATTGAAAATGGGAAAGTTATCAATGATGCCACGGTTGATGCTTTGACGCGTATGAGTGTTTCTCATGCAGAGGCTGGGGCTGATTTTGTGGCACCAAGTGATATGATGGATGGACGCGTATTGCGTATGCGTGAGGCCTTAGATCAAGCAGGATATACAGATGTTGGCATTATGAGCTATTCTGCTAAGTATGCTTCCGCTTTTTATGGTCCTTTCCGCGATGCTTTAGACAGTGCACCTCGTGCAGATATGGAAATTCCAAAAGATAAGAAAACCTATCAAATGGATTACGCTAACCGTTTAGAAGCTATTAAAGAGGCTTTGTATGATGTAGAAGAAGGAGCAGATATCGTCATGGTAAAACCCGGAATCGCTTATTTGGATATTGTACGCGAAGTAAAAGATGTAGTAAACGTACCTGTTTCTGTTTATCATGTGTCAGGAGAGTATGCTATGGTCAAAGCAGCCGCAGAAAGAGGTTGGTTGGATCACGATTTAGTGATGATGGAACAACTAACGTGTATCAAACGTGCAGGAGCGAGTATCATCTCCACTTATTTTGCAAAAGAAGCAGCCATCTTGCTGAATAAATAAAATAAAAAAGTCCAGAGTATTCTGGGCTTTTTTTTGTTATAGATTGGTATTTGAAACAAAAAAGATCGTCGAGTATGTCGTTTTTTTACATGAATTGGCGTGATTTGTGAAAGAGGCAACCAAAATTGTTTTTGTACATTTGATACAACAAAAAAAGCAAACAACACTATGCGTAACTATCTAGTAAAAGCAATACCTTTTTTTGCTGCAGTTCTTTTGGTGTCCTGTGGTAAAAAAGAAGAAAAACAACAACAGCCAGCGCCTGTATATGAATCCGAACGAGGTGGAGCAACCGAAATGACACAAGCGGAGAAAATCGCCTTAGGAAAGCAAATTTTCGAAGGAAAAGGAACTTGTGCATCCTGTCACATGGCTGATAAAAAAGTAATCGGCCCCAGTGTAAAAGAAATTATTGAAATATACGATAAACACGATGTGAGTTTAATCTCGTTCTTGAAAGGACAAGAAGAAGCCATCGTCGATCCTGCCCAGTTTATCATTATGCAGGCTAACCTAGAGATCACCAAGAAATTAAGTGATATCGAGTTAGAGGCTTTGGAAGCCTACATGAGAAGTATGTAAAAATCCTTTTTTACCGTTATTGTCATCTTTTAAATAAAAAAGCTTGAGCGAAGATTCGTCACTCAAGCTTTTTTTAATGGGTACTGTTTCGCGATTTATTTTTTGTGAAATCCTTTTTTTATCGCATTATGGACTGCCTGGTGTAGTACCGTTGCGTGCACTTCCTCTGGCATATAATCAAAGGTGGAATGAATCATTGGATTTTGTTGAAGAAACGAATAAAAACGCGTGCCTACTTCATACATCATCTCATCTTCTTCTTTGCTTGGAAGACCCACGTACACGTTTACGGGATGCTTTATCTTGTTCAACAAGCACATTGTAGTTTCATCCAATAATTTTTCTTCCCCCCACCAAAAACTCGGACTTACGATTACATAATTCGTGAATACAAGCGGGTGTTTGATTAAGAGGTAGGAAGACATCAATCCCGCTAAAGATTCACCAACAACCGTGCGCTCACTCGTGGTGTTATAGTATTGATCAATATAAGGAATCAATTCACCTTCTAAGAAAGCCGCATAAGGTTCAGCACCTCCGTATTGAGGAAAAAAATCCTTGCTGTATTTTAGTTGATCCAAAAAATCAATGTTGGGTACAGCAAACGTAAAATCCCTTCTGCGGTTAACGTTTTCAATTCCCACAACAATAGCTTCTGGAAAGCGATCGATCCAGGGTTGTGAATTGACGCGAAAAACACCCGCTAAGTGAATAAAATCTTCCTCAACGCCCCCGTCTAAAATGTACACAACAGGATATTTAACCGTATCATTGGGTTGATAATAAGGAGGGAGGTAGACGTTAATCTTTCTCGTTTCGTTTAAGATTGTAGATTCCAAGGTGATGGATTCACCAAGGGGTATAGGTTGTGTTTCTTTTTGTCCAAAGGCTACAAAAGCAACCAAACAAAAAGCAACTGACAGTGCTTTGTTTATAAAAGTCATATGTTTTTAATTAAGAAACCAAAGATAATAAAGTGTAGGGGGCATCGAACAATATGCCCCTTTAGGAGATGATTTTTTATAAGACTTAGTATGGAAGTGGCTGCATTCCATACGTATAGGGAAGCCCAGTAAAGACGGGTTATTTAGAAACGTTCTACGATTTTTCCATTGGTATATTTCGTAATTTTATCAAACAAAAATAAACGAATAATTCCATGGACTTTATCTATCAAGATCCGTATCCAATTCAAAAGGACGATACGAAGTATAAAAAAATTTCTGCTGATTTTGTAAAAATAGAGAAATTAGGGAATCGCGAAATCTTAGTTGTAGATCCGAAGGCTTTAGAGGTTTTGTCTGAAGCGGCGATGACTGATGTTTCCTTTATGTTGAGAACAGCTCACTTAGAAAGTTTAAAAGCAATTTTAGATGATCCAGAAGCAACCGATAACGATCGATTTGTAGCGTATAACTTATTGCAAAATGCAGTTGTGGCAGTAGAAGGACAGTTGCCTTCTTGTCAGGATACCGGTACGGCAATCGTTGTAGCTAAAAAAGGAGAAGATGTTTATACAGGATCTAATGATGCTGAAAGCTTGTCCAAAGGAATTTTCAATACCTATCAAAAGAAAAATTTGAGATATTCTCAAATCGTTCCAATCAGTATGTTTGAAGAGAAAAACTCAGGATCAAACTTACCTGCTCAAATTGATATTTACGCCACACAAGGGCAGAAATATGAATTTTTGTTTTTGGCAAAAGGAGGTGGTTCTGCAAACAAAACTTTCTTGTACCAAAAGACAAAATCCCTATTGAACGATAAGAATTTAACTGAGTTTATCAAAGATAAAATCATGGATTTGGGTACTGCTGCTTGTCCTCCGTATCATTTAGCTTTAGTGATTGGTGGTACCTCTGCTGAGGCCAATCTTGCCGCAGTGAAAAAAGCATCCGCAGGATACTATGATAATCTACCGACTTCTGGAAATATGGGCGGTCAAGCGTTCCGCGATTTAGAGTGGGAGAAAAAATTACAGTTAATCTGTCAAGAATCACATATTGGAGCACAATTCGGTGGAAAATACTTCACCCATGATGTTCGCGTTATCCGTTTACCGCGTCACGCCGCTTCTTGTCCAGTAGGATTAGGGGTATCGTGTTCGGCTGACCGTAACATCAAAGCTAAAATTACGGCAGAAGGATTATTCATCGAACAATTAGAGGAAAATCCAGCGCGATTACTCCCTGCAGTTGCCCCTCATTTAGAAGAGCCTGTGATTATTGACTTGGATAAACCAATGAAAGAACAATTGGCGGAATTGACCAAACACCCAATCAAAACACGTGTGATGTTAAACGGAACAGTAATCGTTGCTCGTGATATTGCACATGCGAAGATTCAGGAGATGTTAGACAAGGGTCAAGAAATGCCAGAATACTTCAAAAATCACCCCATCTACTATGCAGGACCAGCGAAAACACCTGAGGGAATGCCTTCAGGAAGTTTTGGACCAACGACAGCAGGACGTATGGATCCTTATGTCGATCCGTTCCAAGCCGTAGGCGGAAGTATGATTATGTTAGCCAAAGGAAACCGTTCTCAAGCAGTAACGGATGCATGTAAAAAACACGGAGGATTCTATTTAGGATCTATCGGTGGACCAGCTGCTATCCTTGCTAAAGAAAATATCTTGAGCGTGGAGGTCGTAGATTTCCCAGAATTGGGAATGGAAGCGGTGCGCAAAATCGTGGTAAAAGATTTCCCTGCCTTTATTATCACAGACGATAAAGGAAACGATTTCTTCCAAAATTTGTAAACCAAAATTTGTAAAATAGACAAGAACTCAATACGATGGAAAAGCTGTCTTACTCCGGTAAGGCAGTTTTTCTTGTTTTAAATCTCTGTTAATAAAAGTATAGGAAACTACTTTTACCTTTTTTAATTCGTAATTTAATGGAAATTAAAAAAGTAAAGTATGAAATTGTTAGCAGATAAAGTAGCCATCGTTACAGGAGGGGCTTCAGGAATTGGAAAAGCAGTAGTGGAACTCTTCGTTAAAGAAGGAGCTAAAGTAGTTATTGCAGACTTGAACGTAGATTTAGGTTTGCAATTAGCAAAAAACTTGGGTGCTCAAACTCATTTTGTCAAATCCAATGCCGCTTCTCCTACAGATAATGAAGCACTTGTCAAAGAAACGCTGGAGAAATTTGGACGTTTGGATATTGCAGTGAATAATGCAGGTATTGGAGGAGCTAGTGCACCAACGGGAGAATACGCAATTGAAGAATGGCAAAAAGTAATTTCCATTAACCTTGATGGAGTCTTTTATGGGATGCGTTATCAAATTCCAGCTATGTTGAACAAGGGAGGAGGAAGTATTATCAACGTTGCATCTATTTTAGGACAAGTTGGTTTTGCAGGATCTCCTGCTTATGTGGCAGCAAAACACGGCGTAGTCGGATTAACAAAAACAGCCGCTTGGGATTATGGTACACAAAATATCCGCATCAATGCTGTAGGGCCTGGATTTATTGAAACCCCGCTCTTATCGAGTATGGATCCCCAGGTGAAACATTTTTTAGAATCACAACATGCGATGCAGCGCTTAGGAACATCGGAAGAAGTAGCCGAAATTATTGCTTGGTTAGCTTCCGATAAAGCTTCCTTCGCAACGGGTGGTTACTATCCTATTGAAGGAGGGTACCTCGCAAAATAAATAATAAAGCAAAAGGCTGTCTCAAGAGAGATAGCCTTTTTTAGATTATCTCAACTCACTCACCCAATCCTCACCTAACCCTCACCAACTCTCACCAACCCCCACCCAACCCAAATTTTTGTTAACTAAATTGAACTGTCAATTATTCAAGTAAAAAAAGTAAATTTGCAGCATGCAAGCAGAGAAAAAAGACATACGTAGTTTATCCAAAGAACAATTGAGAGATTTTTTTGTTTCTCAAGGTGATAAATCATTTAGAGGAAACCAGGTGTACGAGTGGTTGTGGAGCAAGGGAGCCCATTCTTTTGAAGATATGAGCAATCTCTCTAAAATGACGCGTCAGATGTTGGAAGATCACTTTGTGATTAATCATATTCGTGTGGATAATATGCAAATCAGTTCGGATGGAACGATTAAAAACGGGGTAAAATTACACGATGGATTAATCGTGGAATCCGTTTTGATTCCAACAGAAACACGTACTACAGCATGTGTGTCGTCTCAAGTAGGTTGCAGTTTAGATTGTGAATTTTGTGCAACAGCACGATTAAAGCGTATGCGCAACCTAAATCCAGATGAGATTTACGATCAAGTGTTAACCATTGATCAACAAAGTCGCCAAAATCACGGCCGTCCTTTGTCGAATATTGTGTTTATGGGAATGGGAGAACCTTTGATGAATTACAACAATGTACAAGCAGCAATTGATAAGATTACTTCAGAAGAAGGATTAGGGATGTCACCCAAGCGCATTACGGTTTCTACTTCGGGTATTCCTAAAATGATTCGAAAACTTGCAGATGATCAAGTAAAGTTCAAATTGGCTGTTTCCTTGCACTCGGCTATTGAAGAGACACGTAATCGAATTATGCCTTTCTCTAAGAGTTTCCCACTAACAGACCTACGTGATGCTTTGCAATACTGGTACAGTAAAACAAAAAGTAGAATTACGTTTGAATATGTGGTTTGGAAAGGAATTAATGATGATAAAGCCTCGATAGATGCATTGGTGAAATTCTGTAAGCAAATGCCAAGTAAGGTCAACTTAATTGAATACAACCCCATCGATGATGGAGAGTTCCAACAAGCCGATAATCAAGCGATTGAGGAATATATCAAAGCCTTGGAACGCAATGATATTACGGTAGTGGTGAGACGAAGCCGAGGAAAAGATATTGATGCTGCATGTGGTCAATTGGCCAATAAAGCGTAACGAAATAGAGATAAAGAGACGATTCGTCTCTTTTTTTATTGGGTAGATATTTGTTTGAATTGTATACTATGACATAAAAAGTCATAAATTTGTTTATAATGAATATTGTACAGCAAATACAGGAACCAATTAAGGCGGAAATGGAACTTTTCGAGAAGAAGTTTCATAAGTCTATGGCGACGAAGGTAGCCCTATTAAATCGAATTACGTATTATATTGTCAACCGCAAAGGAAAACAAATGCGACCTATGTTTGTTTTTCTGGTGGCAAAAATGGTACACGACGGAACAGTTAATGAACGTACCTATCGCGGAGCTTCGGTTATAGAATTGATTCACACGGCTACATTGGTACACGATGATGTAGTCGATGACAGCAATAAACGCCGTGGATTCTTCTCTTTGAATGCGTTGTGGAAAAATAAAATTGCCGTTCTGGTTGGAGATTATTTATTGTCTAAAGGACTTTTACTTTCCATTGATAATGGTGATTTTGATTTACTGCGTATTATCTCAGTGGCAGTACGCGAAATGAGTGAGGGAGAATTACTTCAAATAGAAAAAGCCCGTCGATTAGATATTACAGAAGACGTGTATTATGAGATTATTCGACAAAAAACGGCTACTTTAATTGCGGCCTGTTGTGCGTTAGGGGCTGCATCAGTACAACCAGAAGATACAATTCTAATTGAAAAAATGCGCAAATTCGGTGAAGTTATCGGTATGGCTTTTCAAATTAAGGACGATTTATTTGATTATACGGATGGACCTATTGGTAAGCCAACTGGGATTGATATCAAGGAACAAAAAATGACCTTGCCGTTAATTTATGCCCTAAATACCGCAACCAAAGAAAAACGCAAATGGTTAATTAACTCTGTAAAAAATCACAACGAAGACAAGCGCAGAGTCAAGGAAGTGATCGATTATGTCAAAGAGGCGGGTGGATTGACCTATGCAACGGATAAAATGATCGCATATCAACAGGAAGCCTTGCAATTAGTTGCAGAATTTCCTTCTTCTCCCTATAAAGAAGCGTTAGTTACCATGGTGAATTACGTGATTGAACGAAAAAAATAAAAAAATCACCGCTTATTCCCAACCTTTTTGGATTGGTGGCGTCTACGTATTGACAAAACAAAAAAATAGTGAAGAAACAAAATTGAGTTTCCAACTAGATGTTGGAGGATATGCTGGACATTTATTTAAATCACAAGAAAAAACAACAGATTTAACATGGAAAGAAAAAAATGTGGGTTGGAATTTTGGATTTATGGCAAGAATGGGTGTATCTTACAGTCTATATAAAAATGTTGAGATAAAGGCAGGACTATAAGCTATGTCCGATTTGTCAAAAATTAATACACAGAAAGTAACCAAATCAACGATGTATTTTATTGGTGTTGGTTATCGATTCTAAGGATAACTAACTTTTTTAAATTGTACAGAAAGCCTCCAAATCCGGAGGCTTTCTCGTTTTTGAGAAAATAATTGTGTTTTTTTCTCTTTACATCCCAACCTTTTGCTCACTTGTTGCGTCTATGTAATAGATAACCTCAAAAAACAATAGATTATGAAAGGATTATTACTACTTATTATTACTGTGGTCAATGCGATTCTCTCGTTGATTCATCAATTTCTTACTTAACTTAATTACAAGAACAAATTTTAAATAATACATTTAGCAGCATTAAAGAGGAATGAAATTGATACGATTATATCCCAAAAAAGTTGACGATTATATTGATGATTTGCGGCGTGAAAAGCGGACCGCCCAGCATGAGGTGTATCAATTACTGTCAGGAAAGATGCTAAGTGTTTGTAGACAGTATATTCAGGATATACATTATGCGGAAGACGTGATGGTTAGTGCTTTTATGAAAATATTTACTCAGATGTATAAATACGAGAATAAAGGAAGTTTTGAAGGCTGGATCAGGCGAATTATGGTCAATGAATCAATATCATTTTTACGCGCACAACGCCCTTTGTCTTATTTAGAAGAACAGTTAGAACATCAGGAGGATTTACATCAGTATGATCAAGCCGATTTATCCTTAGAGGAAATCCAACGACTCATCGATCGATTGCCAGAGGGATGTAAAACAATTTTTAATCTGTATGTCATCGAAGAATATAAACATCATGAAATAGCGAGTATTCTTCAAATTAGCGAAGGAACATCAAAATCTCAACTCGCACAAGCACGTAAATTATTACAACAACAATTAGAGCAATTAAAACATCAAGGAGTATGGAATGGAGTAAAATAGACAAGGACTGGAAAAAGCAATTGGACGAACGTACCATTGCTCCTTCGCCTGCTGCTTGGGATAAATTAGCTCAACAGCTAGACATAAGAGAAAAGAAAGTAAAAAGGCTAGCGTTAAAAAAATGGATGGGGCTGGCGGCTTGCTTGGTAATAGGAGGAATAGTAGGCTTGGTTTTTTGGACCACTTCGCCTTCAATACCTTCTCCTACAAGTGAAGAATCAACTCAAGAGTATTATGTGACGACACATAAAGCCAACCCAGAAGAGGCAAAGGAACAACAAGAGCGGGTAAAACCACAAGAATTTATTGCACCGCATCAAGGACAACAACAAGAAAATGTAGGAAGAGCAACACGATTTTTACAACTAGCAGAAATAGAATCGATTGCACCTAAGACAACCGAAGCGAAAAGAGAAAAGCTGGATTCTTTGGTTATTGATGAAATCTGGGTAAAGAAAACTCCGCCTAAAGTAATGGTAGATAGTAACGATTTATTGAAACAAGTAGAAGGAGAAATCGAGGTAGAATACCGCGAGACCAAATTGAAGAAAATTATTGATACAACGAAAAAAGCTGTAGTAGACTTATCAGAGGGTAGATATGAAAAATAAAATAAAATATAGTATTGCGTTGGTGCTGTTTTTGAGTTTAACGACAACGTATGCACAAATCCGAATTGAACGTGAGGGTCAAAACTTAGAAGAGAAAGAAAAGATATCCAAGGCAACCGATCAATCCTTGAAAGCTTTTGATTATAAGGTCAGTCAAATTGCAGTAGACATTCAAAATGCAACCGTAAAAGAAAAAGAACAGTTGCGCATTCGCGTGGATTCAATCAACAATTTGATTGATACAAATGGGATGACAGAAGAACGCGGGCAAGAATTGAAATCAAAATTTGCAAAAGAAGCTTCCGATCGCATTGAAAAAGAAGTAGTGCGCATGCAAGATAGTTTGACGCTTGCGGTGCAAAGCCAAGTCAACTATGCCATGAAGAACGGTGAATTTCTAAAAGTGGCGGATACAACCAAACGAATGGCCACAGTGATGATTGGTGGAACCTATGATAGTCATGAGAAAAAAGGACAACGCATCCTGGGAGAACGCAGAAGTAATCTTCGCCTGCAATTAATATATGGAATTAGTAACTTAGAAACCGATGGAGCCTTTGCTAACTCAGCGATTCGCTACGTCCCATCTAACTTTATTCAGTTTGGCCTTCATGTAAAAACACGATTATTGAAAAACAATAATTTACTACACCTGCGCTATGGAATCGCTTGGGAGTATAATAACCTAAAACCAAGTCAACATCGCCTCTTTGAAGTGCAAGATGGACAGACGGTCTTAGGTGATTATGATGATCGCTTTACAAAATCTAGATTAGCATTGGGGTCTTTTCAAATTCCCATTTATTTAGAATTTGATTTTACACCCAAGAAAATAGACAGCAAAACAGGAAGAGCTTATTTTATTTCAGAACGAAGCTGGCGTTTAGGAGTAGGAGGATATGTTAACTTCGGAAATAGCAGTGGAAAACAAGTCTATCGCTATAAAGATCACGGAACGTATCGCGTCAAACAACGCACTGATTTAGGGATTGATAAGACGCGATTTGGTGTGGGAAGTTATGTGGGCTATCGAGCTTGGGCACTACAGTTTCAGTATGAGTTAACCCCGCTCTTTAAGCACAATAGTATGGAACAACACGTATGGTCTCTAGGACTTCGAGTAGATATTTAGGAAAGAGAAAAAGAAGCCCAATAATCATTTTACCAATAGAAGAGAAGTTGTTTTACTGTAAAGCAACTTCTTTTTTTATCTTTGTGGGACAAATGTAAACTATGATTTCCAAAACTACCATTGATACCGTTTTTGATACTGCTCGTGTAGAGGAGGTGATTGGCGATTTCGTCAATCTAAAGAAAGCGGGAGCAAACTATAGAGGGTTGAGTCCTTTTGTCAACGAAAAGACCCCGTCGTTTATGGTGTCTCCTGTCAAACAGATTTGGAAAGATTTTAGTTCAGGAAAAGGAGGTAATGCGATTACTTTCCTAATGGAACATGAGCATTTCTCTTACCCAGAAGCCATTCGTTATCTAGCCAGAAAATATGGAATTGAAATAGAAGAAACGGAGCAAACCGATGCAGAGAAAGAACAGCTGAACGAAAAGGAAAGTATGTTCATTGTTTCTGAATTTGCAAAGAACTATTTTGAAGATACTCTTTCCAATACGGAAGAAGGAAGGGCTATTGGTTTATCTTATTTTAAAGAAAGAGGATTTACCACGGATACAATTAAGGCCTTTGGATTGGGATATTCTCCAGATAAATGGGATGCTTTTACAGAGGAAGCACTGAAGAAAGGGTATTCTTTAGATTATTTGGAAAAAACAGGATTGACCATTGTCAAGGATGACAAACGCTTTGACCGTTTTAAAGGACGCGTTATGTTTCCTATTCAAAGTATGTCTGGTCGGGTTTTAGGATTTGGAGGACGTATTTTGACCAATGATAAAAAGGCTGCAAAATACTTGAATTCGCCTGAAAGTGATATTTACCACAAGAGTAAAGTGCTCTATGGCATCTCCCATGCAAAACAAGAAATTGCCAAAAAAGACAACTGCTACTTAGTAGAAGGTTATACGGATGTGATTCAAATGCATCAAACCGGAGTGAAAAACGTCGTGGCTTCTTCGGGTACGGCATTAACACCAGATCAAATACGACTCATCAGCCGCCTAACGCAGCATATCACCATGCTTTTTGATGGAGATGCGGCAGGAATTAGAGCCTCTTTCCGCGGAGTAGATTTAATTCTCGAAGCAGGAATGAATGTGCGCATCTGTCCTTTGCCAGATGGAGAAGATCCCGATAGTTTTGCGCGTAAGCATACCTTAGAAGAATTAGAAGCGTATTTTGAAGCGAATTCAACCGACTTTATTCGATTTAAAGCGAATGCTTTAATGGAAGAATCCAAAGGAGATCCCATTAAAAAAGCAGAAATCATCCGCGATATGGTGATGAGTATTTCCAAAATACCGGATCCTATTAAACGCGAAATATACATCCAGGAATGCTCTCGCATCATGGATATATCAGAAGAAGTCATTTTTAGCTCACTGGCACAAATCAGTAAGAAAGAAGTAGCCGAAGCCAATAAAAAGTTCACCCAGGAGCGTAAGCAAATGGAAGTGGTGCATACAGAAAAACCACAAGAAACCGTCGCGGTAGACGCGCTTTATCTATTAGAACAACGCATTATCGAAATTTTGTTGCTCTATGGGAATGAAGAAGAACAATTTGTTGAATTGATTTTCGAAACTAATGAAGAGGATGAAATTGTTGAGGTAGAGCATAAAATTGTCCAAAAAGTGTACGAACGCATCTATTTGAGTTTACAAGAAGATGAAGTACAATTGACCAATCCAATCTTCAAGCGACTCTATGCGGATGTAATGGAATACTATCACAACAATAGTTGGAGTTTGGAAGATTATCTCAAGCGATTGGATGGAGAATTATCAGAACAAGTGACCACTATCCTTATGGAAGAGGAGAAAGAAAATCTCCACAACTGGGAAAGTCAGAATATCTTTGTCAAACAAAAGAAAGATGGCATTGCCCAGTATACTACAGAAACCATCCTAACTTTGCGCATGTACTTGGTGAACTCCATTATTGAAAAGTATAAAAATAAGTTAGGAGGAGTAGAACAAGATCGCGCGTTTGAGATACTCGGAATCATTATTGATTATTCCACCTTAATGAACACTTTTTCAAAGCGATTAGGACAAGTAACGACTCGATTTCGACTATAATAAACCAACCTCATGCATGCATGGGGTTTTTTTAGCGCTATTTTTTTTGTTTTTGAACCGCTTGGGCTAAAAAAAAGAGAAAAGAAAGGGGACAAAATGCGTATGCTAAGTATATAGATAAAAGATTTTCTTCTTTTTTATTATACATTCAATTTTTTGTGTTTAATAAAATCTTAATATTAAATTAAAATATGAATATTATTTTTTTATATATTTGTTTAATTATTTTTATGTTTTTTAAGAATTAATATTATATGATAAATCTATTTTGGATTGTTGTTGCATATTTTTCGATTTGTTAAAGATGATATTGCTCTTTTCTTATGATTTTATTAATAAAGAGCGACTTTTTTCTTTAATATAAGAAAATAAAATGAAATAATCCCTATGTTTTTGTCATGGTCTACTAGATATTCTAGCACTATTTTTGAAGTGTAATTAATATAAAAACAAGCATTTGGAAATTCAAATGCCATAAATAGAACAAAAACATAGAAGCATATGAAAGATACAAGAAGAGAACACGATTTTTTAGGTGAATTAGATATCCCTAATGACAAATACTATGGTGTTCAAACGTTTCGCGCAGTAGAGAATTTCAACATTACTGGAATTACATTAAATCACGAGAAAGGGTTAATCAAAGCTTTGGGTGAAGTAAAAAAAGCAGCAGCTTTAGCAAACAAAGATTGTGGAGTATTAGATTCTAAAATTGCAGATGCAATTTGTTATGCTTGTGATCAAGTAATTGCAGGAAAATACGATGATCAATTTGTTAGTGATTTAATTCAAGGTGGTGCGGGTACTTCGGTAAATATGAATGCCAATGAAGTGATTGCCAATGTTGCCTTGGAGCATTTGGGACATAAAAAAGGAGAGTACCAATTTGTACACCCAAATAATCACGTGAATTGTTCACAATCTACCAATGATGCTTATCCAACGGCTTTCCGATTGGCTTTATACTATAAGTTAGAGGGGTTTTGTCAAATCTTAGCGAATGTAGAGAAAGCCTTTGCTGCCAAAGGAGAGCAATTTAAAAACGTACTGAAAATGGGGCGTACCCAATTGCAAGATGCTGTTCCGATGACGTTAGGTCAGGAATTCCATGCTTTTGCAACGACGGTGGGTGAGGATGTTATGCGTTTACGTGAAGCACAACGCCTTATTTTAGAAGTGAATATGGGAGCTACGGCAATCGGAACAAAAGTGAATGCACCAGAAGCTTACCCGGAATTATGTGTAAAATACTTAGCCAAAGAAACGGGACTACCCTTAGTGCTATCGCCAGATTTGATCGAAGCTACCAGCGATACGGGTGCCTATGTGCAAATTATGGGTACAGTGAAACGCGCAGCAATCAAAATATCCAAAATATGTAACGACTTGCGTCTGTTGAGCTCAGGACCTCGTACAGGGTTAAATGAAATTAATCTTCCGGCTCGTCAACCTGGATCTTCTATTATGCCAGGAAAAGTAAATCCTGTGATCCCAGAAGTAGTAAATCAAACGTGCTTCTACGTTATCGGTCAAGATCTAACGGTAACTATGGCGGCTGAAGCGGGACAATTACAACTAAACGTAATGGAGCCTGTTATTGGTTTTGCCTTATTCACTTCCCTTGAATATTTAGGAAACAGCTTGAATACGTTAATTGATAAATGTATTGTAGGTATCACAGCTAACGAAGAGCATTGTGCAAACTTAGTGATGAACAGTATTGGTATTGTTACTCAATTAAATCCAATTCTCGGGTATGAAATCTGCGCAAGTGTTGCAGGAGAGGCTTTACTATCAGGTAAAAGCGTGCATCAAATTGTCGTAGAAGAACGAAAACTAATTACACAAGCCAAATGGGAGGAAGTGTATTCTTTGGAAAACTTAATCCACCCCAAATTAATTGTATCCTAACTAAATCACATCCAATTATGAAGAAAATTGTAAGCGTATTGTTTGTTTGTTTACTTGCTTTTCAAGTACAAGCACAACCAAAGAAAAATAATGTAGTCCCTAAAGATCTACCTCGTGTCATCATCTTAGCTACTGGAGGAACGATTGCTGGGGCAGGTGAATCCTCAACCAAAGCAGCGTATACTGCGGGTAAAGTTCCTATTGACGATTTGCTAAATGCAGTGCCAGAAATGCATGGTATTGCACAAATTAAAGGAGAACAAATTGCTCAAATCGGGAGTCAAGATATGAATGTGGATACCTGGCTGAAATTGAGTAAACGCATCAACGAGATTTTTGCAAAAAATGAAGCGGATGGAGTGGTTGTTACCCATGGAACGGATACACAAGAAGAAACGGCTTATTTCTTAGAACTGACAGTTAAATCTTCAAAACCAGTAGTTTTAGTAGGAGCAATGAGACCTTCGACGGCAATGAGTCAAGATGGAAATCGAAACTTATTGGATGCTGTTATGGTTGCTGCTTCTCCAAATAGTAAAGAAGTAGGTGTAGTTACGGCGATGAACGAAGAAGTATATGCCGCTCGTGATGTAACCAAAACGGTGACTACAAATATGGCGACATTTAAATCGAGAAACTTCGGTCCTATTGGATTGATTTACGACGGAAAAGTAAGCTATTACTATAAGACATTGCGTTCTCCAGAACAAAAGTTCGATGTGAGTGGATTAAAAAAATTACCACAAGTTGAAATTGTATACGGTTATGCAGATGCAAGTCCAAAAGCAGTAAATGCAGCAATTGAAGAAGGAGTAAAAGGAATTGTGTATGCCGGAATGGGGAATGGTAACTTTAATGCTCCAGTGGGTGAAGCATTAGAAAGAGCGGCGAAAAAAGGAATTGCCGTTTGTCGATCTGCTCGTGCAGGTGCTGGACGTGTAACTTTATTTAATGAAGTGGATGACAAAGCCCTTGGATTTGTTGTAGCTGACGATTTGAATCCTCAGAAAGCACGTGTGTTATTGATGTTAGCTTTGACAAAAACGAATAACCAACAAGAATTACAAGATATGTTTTTTAACTATTAAATCCTGTTGAGTACATCATAAAGGGTAAAGAAAAAAGAAAAAGAGGGGGCGTAAAGAGCAAAATAGTTGTTCGCTCCCTTTTTTGTACCCTATGATGAGCTTGAGAGCTTAAAATCGAGTGTTATGTTATTGATTCAGTTTGCAATTTTAATTGCTATGATTTTAATCGGTTCCCGTATGAAAGGAATCGGATTAGGGGTGATGGGGATGGTTGGACTCCTCTTGTTTGTATTTGTGTTTCACATGAAACCTGGAGATCCGCCTATTGATGTGATGTTGGTAATCATGGCTATTGTTTCTACAGCTGCTACTCTACAAGCATGTGGTGGCTTGGATTATCTCGTGCGTTTAGCAGAACGTGTAATCCGAAGCAACCCCTCGAAAATTGTTTTTATCGCACCATTTACAGTTTATTTTTTCTGCCTATTTGCAGGAACAGCTCACTTGGTGTATTCTTTACTACCTATTATTGCTGAGGTAGCAACCAAAAAGAGAATTCGACCAGAACGCCCGTTGAGTGTTTCTGTAATTGCTTCACACTTGGCGATTACGGGAAGTCCAATGAGTGCAGCTACAGCAGCCTTTGCTGGAGCAGGAATCTTAGCCTACCCAGGTGCGCTAATCGACATCATGAAAATTTGTATCCCCGCTTGTTTAATCGGAATTCTTATTACGTGTTTTGTCGTATTGCGCAAAGGAAAAGAATTGAAAGATGATCCAATCTTCTTGGAAAAAATGCAAGATCCAGAGTTTGCGAAAAGTTTAGATGCCGATCAGGATAGTAGTGGTCAACAAAAACCACTGAAAAAAGGAGCGAAAACATCGGTGATTATTTTCTCTATTGCCGTGTTGTTGATTGTTTTGGCTGGAGCGTTTCCACATCTGCTACCGCAATTTGAACCTGGAGTAGGGAACTTGGTGGTAAAAGCCAATGGAGAATTGCAAATGGTGAGTGTGATTAGTATGATTACACTAACCGCTTCTGCACTAATGATGATTAGTACCAAAACAAGTGCTGTAAGTGTGACCAAAGTGAGTTTGTTCTCTTCTATGGCAACTGCAGTAGTTTCTGTTTTTGGTGTGGTGTGGATGAGTGCAACCTTTATGTCGCATAATGAGGTGGCGATTAAAGGCTTTTTAAGTGATGTTGTAACGCTTTATCCTTGGACATTTGCCATCGCAGTATTCATCTTAGGAGCTTTGATGTTTAGTCAAGCAGCTACAACCAAAACGATGATGCCACTGGGAATGGCACTCGGGGTTTCAAACCCAGCTTTGATTGCTATTTTCCCAGCCGTAAATGCAGATTTCGTCTTACCAGGATATCCAACACTCTTAGCGGCGATTAATTTTGACCGAACAGGAAGTACAAAAATTGGGAAATTTGTGGTGAACCACAGCTTTATGATCCCTGGAATAGTGGCTATCGCCGTTGCCATTGCAGCTGGTTTCTTACTCGGATCAATCTTACTGTAAAAATCACTCACCTTAATATATTAAGCTATGAAAAAAATCTTATTATTTCTCACAGTCCTTGTGCAAGTGAGTGTACTGGCACAGGAAACACAAACTAGTACAGATACTATTTCGAAACCTTTATTACCCGTAGAGAAAATCGACTTGTTGAAAAACGTAGATATGATTTTTAATATGCGTTTCGCTAATGATAATATGTTTCGCGATGGAAAGTTTGAAGAATCCTCCTTTAGTAACAATCAATTCCGATTAGAGATAAAAGGGAAAATTCACGAAAAAGTGTATTTCAGATTTAGAGATCGCTATACAAAAAGTACAGATCCCGCAAGTAGAGATAACATTAGTAGATCAACTGATATGGCTTTTATTGGTGTAGCCCTATCGCCTAAAACACAATTGAATCTTGGTAAGATGAGTGCCGATTGGGGAGGATTTGAGTTTGATTTGAATCCGATTGATATCTTAGAGTATAACGATATCCTAGAATATGCAGATAATTTCTTAACTGGGGTGGGACTAACACACCAAGTGTCGAAAAATCATTCCTTAGGATTCCAAGTTTTAAACTCTCGTGTTTCTAATTTTGAAGACGTATATAAAGGACAAATGCCAGAGGGAATTGAAAAAGCTAAAGCAGCGATGGCCTTTGTAACTAACTGGAGAGGTAGTTTCTTGGATGGGAAATTTGAAACTATCTATAGCTACAGCTATTTCCAAGAAGCTAAAAATCGCGGAATGAATTATTATTCCCTGGGGAATAAGTACCACGATGGACGTTTTACTTTAATGTATGACTTCAAATACAGTAATGAAGGGCTGGATCGAAAAGGTATTATTACAGGTATGCTTCAGGGAGAGGATGTTGCAGCACAACAAAATGTATCTTATTTAGAAAACTGGATCAAAGCAGAATATTTGGTAATGCCCAAATTAAACGTTACACTGACTTTAATGAACAATAATGCATACGCTAAAAACTTAGTTTCGGACGATAGTGGGGTAAGTCATATTCGTTCAAGCTATGGTTTTATTCCAACCGTAGAATATATGCCATTTAAAGATATGAACATTCGCTTCTATGCTTCTTATGTAGGTAGATATTATAACTACTCAAGCTACGCAAAAGAACATTTAGGTCAAGAAAACTACAACACGGGTCGATTAAGTGTTGGATTTATTGCACCGTTATTGATTTTTTAATTGATATAATTTAAGTTGATGAAAAGAGGGAGCGCGAAAGTGCTCCTTTTTTTTGCTCTTTGTTGTTTGTTGTTCGGCTTTCGGCTTTTGTGGGTTGTTTTTTTGTGGGTTGCTCTTTGTAGCTATAAAATTATTTCTTCCTTATATATAGGTAGGGGCGCATGGCTATGCGTGATTTGTTGTTCGTTTTTCGGCTTTTGTTGGTTGTACGGTTTGTTGGAGTCTAATTTTTAAAAGATAATTTTCTATTAAGGGTGCACATTGCCATGTGCCCGTACAGATAAAAGGGAAGTATAGGCCATTTTTTTGATTGGCGTATGGGCACATGGCCGATGGGCCCTTTGTTTAGATGTATCTATTATAAAGGAATAACCAACAAAAAAGCAAAAAAACAAAAGAGCCATTCTCGCCAATCCTCACCCAACCTCACCAATTTCTCCAATTTCTCCAAAAAAAACTTTCCAC
>NZ_JBKFDO010000024.1:0-40044 GCF_046557355.1 Myroides sp. DW712 | reverse complement strand
TCGTATCTGCAAATCCCATACCATCGAGTATTACTGGATTTCCATCGGCATCATAGTAGAAGAATTGATTAGTCGTGGTATCAAAACCAACGTTTCCATACGTATCGTTTAACTCATTGATGATGTTCGTAATAAACTCTTCATTGGTCGTGATTTGATTGATAAAATCTATATTATCCCCCAACTGGGTAATGAACTCCTGGTTTTCTACCAATTGCGTAACAAAGACATCGTTCTTGGCGATATCTTTAACAGCTAGATACACACTATGTTGATTCGTATCCGTGATGATTAACGATTCCTCTCCTTCTTTCATTGGATTAGCCCCAATTGTGAAAGTATTATTCTTTCGATCATTCAAAACATTCCCTGTCGCTAAACGCACCCAAGAATCTGTTTTCCAATAATAAAACCCTGATTCTAGCGTAACATTTCCGATATGGTAAACTAATAAGCTCTCAACCATTTCTCCAACTATTGGAGAGCGATCTTGAAGCGTCCGTAACTCTACTCTAGGCAGGAGTACCCCTTTATTAGAGGAAACCACATCCAGTTGAGCAGCAGTGGCAGCCTTTTTTGTTCCTATTCCCATTTGAGCCATTGCAGAACCACTTAACATAAGTGCAACAAGTGGAATTAATCTTCTTATCATATTCTTTTTCTTTTTTTGTGAAACAATCCATATTATTTTGTACTCTTTTATACTACCAGCAAAAACATATTAAACAAATCTCATTATTTTTCACAAATTATTATAGTAATTAATCAATTTTAACTATTTTAAAGATAAGAATAAACAAAAATACAAAAACAAAAGAATTAGAAGCATAATCACAAGTCACGTGATATTGTAGCTCATCAACCGAAGAAAAGAAAGATATACGAAGACAGTTTGACACCTTTTGTTTTATCGAAGGTATAAGAATCTCAATCTGGGTAGTTCCCTCCACTATCAAAAAAGAAATTTTTATTCGCTGATAGCGACTTTATTGAGAAATTGATATTCTTACTTTGAAGCTCCACACCTATAAAACGAAAAACTGTTAATTTCAGACAGAGCGTTTCAGTTTAAACTTGTATTTTATTTTACATTTTTTGTTAACACAACTTATTATGCGTAAAAAAGTATACGATATACAGTAAATTTTATCCAAAAAAACAGAAAAAGTAAATGCAAAAAAAAGAGCGAATCATGGTTCGCTCTTTCTCTACATAAAAAAATGAAAATAACGGTTTTTGTTTGTTTTAGACGCTCTTTATCTACTTGTTAGTTTATTTGTTCTACTTCTTTTTGGGCTAATACTAAGGCTTCTGTATAAGTTTCAACAACAACGAGCTTATGTCCCCAATATTTTTGAAAAATCGGTTGAAAGTCAATTGCTTGTTGGCGTTTAATTGGATCTGGTTCTACCTGAATCATGGCTAAAACTTGCGTTGTTAAAGCTGTTCTGTTCTTCTTCATCCAAAGGTTCATTTTTTTCATATGTACTTTGTCACGCTTTGTCTCCTCAACATCGGGAGCACTAATCTCGTTGATCATCACGAACTTTTCTCCTCGTTCAAGTAAGTTTTCATAATCGATAAAATATTGATCCTGGTTTTTTTCCTTTTGTGTAGATGCAATAGATACATGAACAATTGGAAAATCGATAGCATTAATTGTACTCATTCTATTTACTTTTTTTACAAAGAACTTGTTTTAAAGAGCTTCAAACAAGGGATAGAATTTAGATAGGAATGGACATTTCAAAGAATTTAAACGCAAGGAAGCCAAACAGAAGAAAGTCCTAATCCGCTGCCAATATCTGCAACAATCCATACAGCCTTCAGCCCATCCCTGTTTTAAATGTTTGCTGATCTACGAGTTCCCAAGTAGAAGGTTTACTATTAATCGTTAACCAAAAACCCTTATCTTTATGTACAAACAAAAAACAAGATGAAGATTTTAGTGATTGAAGATGAAAAAGAGCTACGCGCTATTATACAAGAGTCTTTAGCCAAAGAACTTTATGTAGTTGAAATAGCCGCAAACTATACAGAGGGAATTGATAAATTAATTGGATACGACTATGACTGTATTCTTTTGGATATCATGCTTCCTGATGGTAATGGCATTGATTTACTTCGAGAGATTAAGTGCATGAAGAAGGAAGATTCTGTTATTATTATTTCTGCGAAAGATTCCATTGATGACAAAGTAATGGGCTTAGAGCTTGGGGCAGATGATTATTTGACTAAACCCTTTCACTTATCTGAATTACTGGCCCGTATTAAATCCGTTCTACGAAGAAAAAACCAGCAAGGATTTCAAAGCCTGAAATGGAACAATGTAGAGATATTTGTAGATGAACGCAGCGTATTGGTTAATGGCTCTCCTGTGACATTGAATCATAAAGAATTTGAGCTCTTATACTATTTTGTAGTAAATGCCAACCGATTAGTAACAAAATCCTCCCTAGTAGAACAAATTTGGGGCGATACTATGGATGAAGCCGATAGTTATGATTTTGTATATTCACAGGTTAAGAATCTGCGTAAAAAATTAAAAACACATCAGGCAGAAGTGGCAATACAATCCGTGTATGGCATGGGATATAAACTTGTACAAGAATGAAGATGAAACTACACCATTATATGCTGGGGTATTGGTCCGTGGGAATCATTGTGGTTTTGACGGCTTGGGTGGTTATTTTTTACTCGTTCATGACTGATGAAGTGTACGACAATATTGACGATGGTCTAAAAAACAGCAAAACAGAAATTATTAAAAAAGCCTATACAAACCCAAATGTAGAAAGCTTCCTTCCCTTTGGAACCAGTGGTTTTCGCATTACCCCTTTAGCTCCAGGAGAATACTCTAAAAAAAATGTATTTACTACGGCGATGATTTACATGGATTCGGATGATAATGACGAACCTGTTCGCATGTTGACTACGACTTTTATCGATCAACAAGGTGATCCTTATCTACTTGAGATTCGCACCTCGACCATTGAAGCGGATGATTTACTACGCGACTTTGGCGTTGCTGTTTTTATTCTATATTTCGCCTTACTTACCAGCATCTATCTCATTAATCATGTCATCTTACGACGTGCCGTTTGGAATCCGTTCTACCGCTTACTCAACAATCTAAAGACCTATACCTTAGGTCAACGCATCATCACACCAGAAACCCAAACTCCCATCAAAGAACTCACTGATTTACAACGCGAAATCAATAAAATGATTTTGCGTATTGAAGAAATGGTGGAACAGCAAAAAACCTTTGTTTCCAATGCAGCTCACGAATCTCAAACCCCGCTTGCAATCATCAACAACAAGCTCGAACTGCTTGTAGAGGGTGAAGAGCTAAACGAAAATCAAATCAACCAAATACACTCCATTCACCAAAGCTTAACGCGATTAATTAAATTGAATAAATCACTTTTGATGCTCACAAAAATCGAAAACAATCAATTTACTCAATACCAAGAGGTTGACCTCCATCAGATAATAAAAGCCTTGCTGGCGGATTGGGAAGATATATTCGCCTATAAAAATATTGAAGTGAGCCTACTAGAATCATCTTCGTCCATTCCTGTGTCCTTAGATAAAGGATTAGCTATTACCTTGATACAAAACCTACTGAAAAATGCAATTGCTCACAACATTCCACAAGGGAAAATCATAATCAATTTACAGCCTCGTTCCTTCTCCATCAGTAATACCAGTGCATTAAAAGCTCCTTTAGATGAAAGGGTAATTTACAATCGTTTTTACCGTAGTACAACAAATGATGAATCAACTGGATTGGGCTTATCCCTTGTCCAAACCATCATTAAAGTAACAGATTCTTTATCCCTCCACTATACCTACAACGACTTACATTGTTTTACAGTAGAATGGTGAGAGTGGTTTGCTTAGTTAGAAGGTTTGCACAAACAAAAAACACCCCAAGTATTACTTGAGGTGTCTTTGATTGAACATTACATAAAATAGGTTACTGTTGGTTATGATTATCAAAACTTTTGACATATTGCTTTTGCTTATCCCTATAAAGGGCTCCTTCTTTTACATCAAAGGTATATGAACCATTTTCATACTGATTAGGTGCTTTCTTATCCAAGATAATACTCCCATCTTCTTCAGGTAAGAATAATTCAAGCTTTGATTGGTCTTCATTTTCTACAACAAAGGCGCTAATCACGGCACTACCCTCCGTTGACACTGGATCTAAACGCAAGCCTTCTTCAAACAGCTGCAAACACTTTTGCTTTAACTCACTCCAGGTCTGCCCTGCACTACCAAGACAACCGTGATCGTCTTTATCTCCCCCCATCATTTCTGGGGTTGTGTCAGATTCTGGTCTATTGGTTGACTTTTTTGTTGTATTGTTACAAGCAACCATTGCAAATAATCCTAAAATTAATACAATTCCTTTTTTCATCTCTTTCTTTTTTTACAATTTTTATTCTTTTTCCTTTCAATCAGGTATAAAAACAAATCCAAATACATTTCCCTTTTACCAAGCAAACGTAGTTTTTTCAGTAGTTTACAAGATACAACAAATTATTAGGTCTGTCCCAACTCTTTTGAAAATATAACACAATAAGCTGTTTTCCAATACAATAAAAAAAAGTTTTAAGCACCAACAAGCAAGCAACACGAAAAACGTTCTCTTTTTTCACATGTTCCATTCATTCCCAATTCATTCCAGATTCTTTCTTTACGTTTGTACTATAAATTAAAAATAAGAACCGCTATGAGAAAATTAAAAACTTTATTTTTAGGAATCTTTACGCTCTTCGCTTTAACCTTAAGTGAATCAGCACAGGCCAAAGACATTATCATTACTAAAAGTGAATTGCCTAAAAAAGCACTTGCATTTATGGATACCCATTTCAATGGCAAGACCATACAAATAGTAGAAAAAGATATAGATCTTTTATCCGTGTCGTATAAAGTAACATTTACCGATCGCATCGAAATCGAATTTGATAAAGATGGCGAATGGGATGAAGTAGATGGAAATAAAAATCCACTTCCTACTACCTTTATTTTAGCTCCTATTACTACATATGTAAAGACAAATTACCCTATTGCGCAAATTGTCAAGATAGAAAAAGAAAGTAGAAAATATGAAGTAAAATTAGACAATGGACTTGAACTAGAGTTCTCCATGTCAGGTGAGTTTAAAAGAATTGACAACTAATAAGTAAAAAAATGAAAAAGAATCTAATAGCCGTTGTTTTATGTACTACATTGAGTTTGAGTTTTACTGCTTGTAGTAGTGATGATTCCCAAGCAACTGCCTTGGAGCAAGTAACCTTCGAACAACTGCCAACAACGACAAAAGAATTTATAGCTACTACCTTTCCTGATGCGAATGTATTGCGTACAAGTAAAATAGTTAAACCCAATTACTATGGGTCTTACTATGCGCTCATGCTAGACAACAATATAGAAATTGATTTCGATCAAGCTGGACATTGGACAGAAATTGAAACCGAAGATGACACGGCTCTCCCTGAAACATTTCTTATACAAGAAGTACCGTTGATTCACACCTATGTTAAAACAAATTTTAAAGGGAGCTATATCGTTGAAATTGATCGTGATCGTCGCGGTTATGAGGTAACCCTAAACACGGAATTATCGCTTATTTTCAATGCTGAACAAGCATTTGTGGGAATTGATATGGATTTGGATGAAAACGAGCAATATATTACCTATGCAGCATTACCCGTTGCCGTTCAATCTTTTTTAAAGACCAATTTTCCGACAGCTGAAGTCGTATTAATTAAACAAGAAACCGAAGTAAAAACGACGACATACAAAATATATACGCACAATGGATTTACCATTGAAGTGGATCAAAAAGGAGTATGGCAGGAGATAGAAACCAAACAAGACCAAGCCATTCCATCTGCATTGATACCAGAGCTAATCACGAACTATATTCAAACCTATTACCGTGATTTTAAACACACGGGAATTGAAAAAGACAAAAATGGGTATGAAGTAGAAGTGAAAAAAGGAAATCAAGAAATTGAACTTCACTTTGATTTAGACGGAAATTTTATTCGAATTGACGCATAATAAACGGCATTAATTTACAAAATTTTGGGGCCACCTTCGTTTAGGTGGCCCCCTCGTTTTAGGTAGATGCTGTTTTTTTTACATCCCACAGCAAGATGGTATAAAGGTAATTCTGTACTCCAATACCTCTCTTATATACAGAAAAGAAGCTCTTGTATGAGTCCTCAAACTGACAGTCCCCTCCTTTCAAATACTACGCATTACGAAAGAATTTCTGAAGGAGCAAAACCATAAACATTCACAAAGGCACGATAAAAAGATAAACGCGTATTAAACCCACAGAGTAAGCTCAATTCTTCCACCGTATAGCTCTCTTCCCCTTCGCTAATAAGCAGAATGGCATATTCCACTTTTAATCGATTGATATATTGCTTGAATGTGAACGAAGTGGATGCCTTAAAAAAACGCATTAAATCGCTCTTCGGCACCTCTACTACCTCAGCCAATTGATCTAAGTTAAGGGTCGGATTGAGAAATAAACGGCTATCAATCAGTTCTTTACTAAGTATGATTCGAATATCGGTTAATTGAAGAACCGTGTTTTCCACCAAGCGAACCTCTACGTCAGGCAACTGTGTAACTGAAATTTGATCAAAGGTCGTCATCCCTCCTACATCAGCCTTTTTAGCTGTAGCATTTGATACTCCCAAGGCTATTTTACCAAATAAACGCTGATCAAAAACATCTAGTCTCCCTATTTTACTAACAGCCGTTCTTTTATTTTTTCCGAATAACAATAGGCTAATTTCATACACCAAAGCTCCCATAAGAAGACCCCCACTAAGAAGTAAAAATGCCAGGTGAATATATTCTAAAAGAGAAAATGCGTAAAAATAAGCAAGTAAGAACAAAATAGAAGTGCAGTATAGCAAGACAATATAAAAAGCAGTAAATCGTCTCAAAGTCACATAGAACTTCCCTTGAATCAAGCACCAGTACCCGTAATTTGCGTAAAAAAAAGACAGTAAACCGACGTACAAAACCCCTTCTTGATTTAAAGTAGTTGTGAAGGGAATCTCGGGAATCTGGGTATAATAAATCCATCCATAGTACAGCAAAAACAAAACAAAGGGTAGCAGATGTAAATAACGAGTCCATGCCCTGATTTGTAGTAATTGCATCAAACCAAACCCCTGGAGAAAGAACAACAAAACACTACCATGGAAGTACGAACTAGGCGCATAAAATACGTCAAACCAGTACAAACTATGATTCAAAAGTACGAGACCACTAGTCATCCAGAAAAGCTTTCGCTGTCCGATATTCTTCTCTTTCGTATTAAAGTACAAGAAACAATAGCTCGAAAAAAGAATCCACATCCAAAACTACCCTCTTTTTCTTTCTAAAATAATTCGATATTCCACTGGAGTTAATCCAGTCAACTCTTTAAAGTATTTATTAAATGTATTAACAGACTTAAAACCAACACTTTCAGCAATAGCAATAAGGGTCCAATCTTGACGATGAGCTAACAATTTCAAGGCATATAGAATGCGATAATAAGCCACTAACTTATAAAACGTCGTGTGTAAATGATTGTTAATTGCAAAGCTAATAAGATGAAGATTGGGGTTTGAAATGCACTTCCCTAAAACTTCCAAGCTAAAATCACTTTGTAAATACGCTTCACTTGTTTCAAAAAATTCCAATAATTGCTCAACAATAACCTGGTGCTTATAGCTAAACTGATACAAAACTGCTGCATCCTCTTGCCTAACCCATCGCGGTTTTGGGTCCTTTTCTTCTTCTACCTTCGTCTTTTGAGTAGTAAAACCAAAAAAAACTGGTCTTTTTTGTTCCCGTAATAGATTCATATAGAACAAATAACTAACCATAGAAAGAGTCAACAAGACAATTTGAAGTCCCACGTGGAGATAGCTTAACAAAACAACAGCAAAAAGCGTTTGTTGACTCAAAAAAAACACTTGTAAATTCAGTGTAATCAAGTAAATAATGTAGAGCGAATGAATCAAACTGACGTAAGATTGTATTAATCGGTATTTTTGTTCACTTTTTTTCTTATGGAGATGTAGAAAAACAAAATACCCTAGTGCAAATAAATTATTTACTGTAACAATCATCCAAAATGGAACAGGTAAAAAACTAAGGATTAAAATAAAAACACTAATACTCATCAACTGCAGCAATTGTCTTTTCAAAACTTCATCCACCACTTCTGCCATGATACAAACGAGTTTAATACTAAAAATAATAGCAAAAAAATTTACAACGTAGGCTGTTTTATGCACAATCATTACATAGTAGTAATTCACTAGTAACAAAAAAGAAAAACAGATAAAAAATATAAAGAAAAAACGCTCTATTTGAACATTTGCATTCCAATCGTACAACTTCATGATTTTATTTTTTTAAATCACTACCCTTTATTATACTTTCAGTACGGCAGTGAAGATTTAAGCGTTAAAAGACACGTTTACCCTATGGATTAACGCTTCTTTTAGGATCGAATTGATTACATATGAGAGAAATAATCCTTCTGTTTCCCTTCCTCCTAATATTTAATGAATTATCAATTTTTTACGCATTTTTCAAACAATTCATTTAAACAAATTTAACTTTTGATTTGTTAACACCTGTATCATTTTAAGGATAACATATGCAAGATAATTTAGTGAAACATGCTTTAACCACCATTTAACAAAAAACACAAAACAACACATCAAATCAAAAATTATAAAATTTTAAGCAATAAAATAACAATTACAACACAAAAAAACACAATTAGAATACAAAACAAAACACTAGACATACTAAAAAAACACCCCTTAATCGCCAACATAAGGGAAAACCCTCCCCTGTATTACACAAAACCCTCTCTTAACGACCCTCAAAAACAGAAAAAGGACATTTTAAATTAATCGCAATAAAATAACAACTACTCATTTTTGGATAAAAGAAAATCTAAGACACTTCTCCCTTTCGATTTATACGTTTAGAGTAGATAAAATTTTCCTCTCGATAATAGTACAGTCCTCACACACAAACCAGCTGCTTTTTAATGTTTTACCCCCCGAACAAAGAAGTAGGATGACTTAGAAAAAGAAAAATATCGTTGAGAAAACAGCGTCAAATGAAAATTAAATTTACTTTTTTATTTGGTAAACTATTAAAAAGCTTATTTTTGTCCTACAATTAATAATACCCAAAATTTAATACTGTGGAAAACGCAAACGCAATTAAACTAATTAAGTTAATCCAATCTGATTTAGTTACTAACGGTCTTGTAGTGGATCAAATAGTTCCAAACCTTAAGAAATTAAGAGAATACGCTTTACTAGAAGAGGTTCCTACTTTAGTAAAAGCAATTAGACTTACGTATGAACACATTGAAAACAACAATGGTTTTTTCATTGCGATTCCAAACGATGAACCAATTGAAGAGGGGGAATCAGAAGAAGTAGCACCTACTCCTACAACCAATGACATTGAAAGCTTGCAATACTTATTGTCTCTGTTTAAAGATCCAACAAATAAACACAACATTGCAGATTTAAAAGAATATAACGCTAAATTCTTAGCGTAACAAAAAAGGTCTAATTTAATTAGGCCTTTTTTTATGATTAATTTAGCATTAATCCCCTCCTAAATATTTGAATTAATCTACTTTAGCGCCTATTTTAGCTCCTTCAAATTTAAGACTCATAATTATGATTAATCTATTTCGGATTACCGCTTTTTTAGAAGGAGTATCGCTTCTTGTATTATTGTTTATTGCTATGCCTTTAAAGTACATATGGGACAGCCCCTACATGGTACAAAAAGTGGGGATGGCTCACGGTATTTTATTCATTGCTTATATTGTTTTCGCCTTTTTGATAAAAAATGAGTTAAAATGGTCAACCAAAACCTTATTTTTAGCTTGTATTGCCTCAGTAATCCCATTTGGTACCTTTGTGGTAGAGAAAAAAATAAAAAACCAAATTAGTTAATAATCAAAAGAAAATTTACATTTTTTTCAATACATCATTGAAAAAGTATTATTTATATAAAACAAAAAGGTGCCTTATTGATTTTATATAATTCACTTATTCTTTAAAATATTGTATTTTTCTTGTAAAAAATTCATATTTAAAAAGTTTATAGTATATTTGCGATGTAAACGAAACAATAGTAGCTATTACAATAGCAGACAAGTGAAAGTAAAAATTAAATTATGAAAAAAATCACATTATCTTTATTAGCACTTACGGTAGGTATTTGTGCTAATGCGCAAGACAAGCCCTATAATAAGTGGTCAGTTGATTTAAATGCAGGTATTGCAAAACCAGCAAGAACATTAAGCTCAGGATATGCTGCTGAGACTTTCAAAAACTTACATTTAGATGGTGGTGTTAGATATAGCATCAACAACAAAATTGGAGTTAAAGCTTCATTTGGTTACGATAAAATCGACAACTGGACAAACAGTAACTTAAAGGCTCAAAGCGATTACTACAGAACAAGTCTAGAAGGAGTTGTGAACTTAGGTAGAGTTTTAAACTTTGAAAACTGGACAAACACACTAGGATTACAAGTTCACGCAGGTGGAGGATATTCTTGGTTAAATGGAGATAACTTCTCTAGCTCTGATAAAATGGGGCACTTAATGGCTGGATTAACTGGACAAGTTAAATTACACCCAAGAGTAGCTTTAAATGCTGACTTCACTGTAATTCAAAATACACAACAAGACAGAAACTGGGATGGTGCTTCTGCAACAGACCGCTCTGTATTCCAAGGAACAATGTTTAATGCTTCCATGGGACTTTCAATCTATTTAGGTAAACACGGTCAACACGCTGATTGGTATTCTGAAGAGTCTCAAACTAAAAACGAGATTAACTCATTAACAAACAGATTGGATCAAATCGAATCTATGTTAGTTGATTCAGATAACGACGGAGTGCCAGATTACTTAGACTTAGAGCCTAATACACCAGCTGGAGCTTTAGTTGATTCTAGAGGAAGAAACATCGATAAAAACAACAATGGTATTGCTGATAACATCGAAGCTTATTTCCAAGAGAAATACGGAAACAACGAAACAATGAACGCTGATGACGCTGCTTTGGTTAAAGAATTAATCAACAAAGGATATGTAGCTGTTAACTTTGGTTTCGATAAAGCTGAGCCTACAACATTAGAAGGAATCAACTTCATCGTTTCTTACATGAAAAACAATCCTTCTGCTTCTTTAGAAGTTGGTGGATATGCTGATTCAACAGGAAACAAAGACTACAACCAAAAATTATCACAAAGACGTGCAGACGCTGTGAAAAATCTTTTAGTTAAAGCGGGTATCCCTGCAGGTAAAATTACTGCGAAAGGTAATGGTATCGACGGATCTCAAGCTAAAAACGTAGCTAGAAGAGCAGTTTTCAAAGTAAACTAAGTAGTACTTTAATTATATTAAAAAGCACAAGCGAATCGCTTGTGCTTTTTTTGTTTAAATGCGTACCTTTGCATTTAAATAAGTAGTTATGAAATTTGATTTACAATCTGATTATAGTCCTACCGGAGATCAACCGGAAGCGATTAGCCAATTGACGCAAAGTATTTTGGAGGATCAGAAATATCAAACACTTGTAGGGGTTACGGGATCAGGAAAAACATTTAGTATTGCCAACGTAATCAAAGAAGTTCAAAAACCAACCTTAGTTTTAGCACACAATAAAACATTGGCAGCACAGCTCTATTCGGAGTTTAAAAGCTTCTTTCCCAACAATGCCGTAGAGTATTTCGTTTCGTACTACGACTACTACCAACCTGAAGCTTTTATTCCAGTTACGGGGCAGTATATTGAAAAAGATTTATCCATAAATGATGAACTAGAGAAACTACGTCTTAGCACTACTTCTACCCTGCTATCGGGACGTCGTGATGTTTTAGTGGTCGCTTCTGTCTCTTGTTTGTATGGTATAGGAAATCCTGTTGAGTTTCAAAAGAATGTTATTTCAATTGAATTAGATCAAGAAATTAGCCGTACGCAATTATTACACCGTCTTGTACAAAGTTTATACGCTCGTACAGAAGCTGATTTCACGCCTGGTTATTTTAGAATTAAAGGAGATACCATCGAAGTGTTTCCTAGCTATGCGGATCATCCATACCGCATCCACTTCTTTGGAGATGAAATTGAAGCCATTGAAGTGTTTGATGTTACAACCGCACAGGTCATTGAAAAGTTTACTCGTTTAAATATCTACCCAGCCAATATGTTTGTTACTTCTCCAGATGTATTAAACAATGCTATTTGGCAGATTCAACAGGATTTAGAAAAACAGATTACCTATTTCAAAGAAATTGGCAAACATCTAGAGGCAAAGAGACTAGAAGAACGCACCAATTTTGATCTCGAAATGATGAAAGAATTGGGGTATTGCTCAGGTATCGAAAACTATTCGCGCTACTTAGATGGTCGAGAGCCAGGGACACGTCCCTTTTGCTTGTTGGATTACTTTCCTGATGATTATTTAATGATTGTCGATGAAAGTCACGTAACCATTTCTCAAGTACACGCCATGTACGGAGGAGATCGCTCAAGAAAGGAAAATCTAGTAGAATATGGGTTCCGCCTTCCCGCCGCGATGGATAACCGCCCGTTGAAATTTGAGGAATTTGAAGCGATGCAAAATCAGGTAATCTATGTCTCCGCTACACCTGCTGATTATGAGCTTCAAAAAAGTGAAGGGGTTATTGTTGAACAATTAATTCGCCCTACGGGTTTATTGGATCCTATTATAGAGGTTCGCCCTACAGAAAACCAAATTGACGACTTAATTGAAGAAATTCAACAACGCGTCGATAAAGACGAACGAACCTTAGTCACAACACTGACTAAACGCATGGCAGAAGAATTGGCAAAATATTTTACCAAAATGGGGGTTCGTTGTCGCTATGTACATTCCGATGTCGATACTATTGAACGCATTGAAATTATGCAAGATTTAAGAAAAGGGCTGTTTGATGTATTAATTGGTGTAAATTTACTTCGAGAAGGATTAGATTTACCAGAGGTTTCTCTTGTTGCGATATTAGACGCGGATAAAGAAGGCTTCTTACGCAGCCACCGCTCCCTAACACAAACGGTAGGTCGAGCGGCTCGAAACGTTAATGGAAAGGCTATTATGTACGCGGATAAAGTTACGGCTAGTATGCAAAAAACCATGGACGAAACGACATATCGTCGTGAAAAACAAATAGCGTACAACACCCAACACAACATCACACCAACTGGATTAAATAAAAAAATAAGTAATGACTTGATTAAACCAACCTACGATGAGTTGATGACAGAACAGGTCAAAAAAGCAGCAGAAGAAAAAGTAAAATACTACTCTAAAGATGAGCTGCAAAAACAAATCAACAGCAAGCGAAAAGAAATGGAAAAAGCAGCCATGGACCTCAATTTTATGCTAGCTGCTCAATTACGAGATGAAATTCAAATACTAAAAGATAAATTATAACTATCGCTCATGACGAATAACGATATTTTTAAGAAACTGAGAGTTGCTTTGCAACTAAGAGATGAACAAATCGTAGAAATCCTAGAACTCGTTGATTTTAGAATTTCTAAAGGCGAATTAGGTAATTTCTTTAGAAATGCAGACCATCCAAAATACATGGAATGTGGCGACCAAATT
The DNA here is from genome assembly GCF_046557355.1 of Myroides sp. DW712. Lineage (NCBI taxonomy): Bacteria > Pseudomonadati > Bacteroidota > Flavobacteriia > Flavobacteriales > Flavobacteriaceae > Myroides > Myroides sp. DW712. The sequence goes on along the minus strand of NZ_JBKFDO010000024.1, from coordinate 26,320 downwards.
TTGAGAAATTTCCTCAATGCTTTGGTTATTTACCTGAGAGGAACGAAAGAAGACCCTAAGAATCCCATGGAGGTCTTAGCTAAAAACAAGGAAAATATTGCGAAAAAGGTAAAAACCGATTCCTCAGTAACAGCTAAACTCGCAGCAAACAAACCGAAAGCGGCAACAGGTGGAAAAAAATCTTTCGCTAAATCAGATAAACCAAAAAATCCACTGGGAAATGTAAAATTTAATAATGGAAAGAAAAAATAAACCATCGCTGGTTTATTTTAGTTTACAGTTGACGGTTTACAGTTGTTTAAACTGTTAACCGTTAACTATTATACCCCATTTCTAAAATACAAAATTTTACTTAAAAACATGGCAGCCATGCGTTCTGCACGCCACTTCGCTTCCTCGGTAATTTTACCTTCAAACAATTCATCTACTGTGCGATTAAAAATAGTCTTCCAGCGCTCAAAATGTTCTTGGTTCACAGGCAATTTAGCATGAGGTGGAAAAGGCCTACCAGAATAGGTATGTTCTTCGAGCAAAACCGTTTGCCAAAAGGCATACATCTTCTCCAAGTGGTAGTCCCATTTACCCGCTAAACGCTCGTTAAATATGGGACCGATTAAATCATCTTGTTGTACTCTACCGTAAAATGTATTGACTAACAATTGAATATCCTCCAGGTGTTCGATATCTTTCTTCATACAATATTTTCTATTAATTACGCCCTGCTGTACCGCTAAAATCTCTATCTTTACCTTATGGTTACAATAACAATTTTAGGTTCGGGAAAAGTTGCGCACCACCTCATAGGAAGCCTCCTAGAAAGTGATCAGTTGGAGCTACAACAAATATACGCAAGAAATGTGAATTCAGTTACTGATTTAGTACCTGATGATCGGGTTGTCAATGATATTCAACAGTTAAAACCAGCGGATATCTTTATTATTGCCGTTAGTGACAGTGCCATTGAAGAAGTTTCAAAACAAATTCAAATTCCCAACCAATTTGTCGTTCATACCTCGGGAACCATCCCGATGTCTGCCATACAACAGCAACGCAAAGGGGTAATGTATATGCTCCAATCCTTTTCTAAAGACAAAGAGCTGGACTTCTCCTCGATTCCCTTCTGTATTGAAGCGAATCACGTGCAGGATTTTCAACTATTAGAACAAATTGCTGTAAGTTTTTCTGAACGCGTTTACAAAATCTCATCAGAACAACGAAAAGCCATTCACTTAGCTGCGGTTTTTGTCAATAACTTCTCCAATCACTTGTTTACCTTAGGCGAAGATATTTGCAAAGAATATCAAGTCCCTTTTGAGATTCTCAAGCCTTTGATTGTAGAAACAGCTAATAAAATCATGCATTTATCACCCTTCGAAGCACAAACGGGACCTGCTTCTCGAGGGGATGAAAACACTATCAATCAACATCTAACGATGTTGACTGATCCTACAAAAAAAGAAATCTATCAACTTATTACAAAATCAATACAAAATAGATAATGTCTAAACACTTTAAAGAAATCATGAACGATATCACTACCTTCATCTTTGATGTAGATGGTGTGTTAACCGATGGAAAAGTTCACGTGACCAACAATGGTGATTTATTGAGAATCATGAGTATCAAAGATGGTTATGCCATCAAAGCAGCATTAGAAAATGGCTATCGCGTGTGCATCATTTCTGGTGGAAGTAACGAAGGTGTAAAAACGAGATTGAGCAATTTAGGCGTGAAAGACATCTTTTTGGGTGTTTCTAATAAAGTGGAAATTTTCAAAAAGTATTGTGCTGATCACCGTCTACAAGCAGACGAAATTTTATATATGGGAGACGATATTCCCGATTATCACGTGATGCAACGCGTAGCTTTACCAACAGCTCCACAGGATGCCTCTCCAGAAATTAAGCAAATCTCTCGCTATATTTCCCATAAAAATGGCGGAGAAGGTGCCGTACGCGAAGTAATTGAACAAGTGATGAAAACCCAACAAAAATGGTTTCAACACTTTGATGCTAAATACGATTAAACTGCAAGCTATGCCCTATCAAGCCCTCAACGATTACGCACTTGTATTGGGATCAAACTCCCCTAGACGCAAGCAGTTTTTACAAGATTTGGGTCTATCTTTTGTCGTTCGTGCCTCTGACATAGAAGAAACTTATCCGTCAGAACTCCAAGGCGCTGCGATTACGGATTATATCGCGAAGCTAAAAGCAGATGCAATTGCCTTAACCCACAATAAAGAAATTCTAATCACTAGTGACACCACCGTTTGGAGTGAAGGACAATCTCTAGGAAAACCTGGCGATAGACAAGAAGCGATTGAAATGCTACTGCGTTTATCAGGTAACAAGCATGACGTGATTACCTCAATTTGCCTAAAATCAACAACAAGAGAACACGTTTTTCACGTGGTAACCGCGGTGTATTTTAAACCACTTCGTTTGGAGCAAATTGAATACTATGTGGATCACTATCAACCCTACGACAAAGCTGGAGCCTATGGCATTCAGGAATGGATTGGCCTAGTGGGAATTGAACGTATCGATGGATCCTATACCAATATTGTTGGTTTACCAACAACTGAACTTATGGAGGAATTACTACAGTTTATAAAAGCTTAACCTATGCCTGAAGGATATTTATTAAAAGTAATTATTACAGCTATCGCCATTCTTATTTATTTGATTTCACGAAAAATCACAACGAGTATCATTCACTCTTTTTCCAAGAAATCCGATATGAAAGAAGGCCGAGAAGCAGTGGTTATTCGCTTGTTTAACCTCCTGTTACTTGTGCTGCTTTTCGTCATCATTTTTACTATTTGGGGCGTTGAAAAGGACAATGTATTATTGACGCTAACTTCTGTATTTACCGTAATTGGTGTTGCCATGTTTGCCCAATGGTCGTTGTTAAGCAATATTACAGCGGGTATTTTACTCTTCTTTTCCTTTCCTTTTCGCATTGGAGATATCATCCGCATTCAGGATAAAGACTTTCCTACGGAAGGAAGAATTATGGATATCAAAGCTTTTTATATTTTATTGCTTACAAAAGATGGGGAGCAAATTTCCTACCCCAATAACCTCCTCTTACAAAAGGGAATTGTCATACTTAGTCCGGATCACTTTGAAACCCATACAAAGAATACGTTACAGGAATAAGGGAAATGGGAGATGAGAAAGCGCTGCATAGGTGTACCAAACACCAAAACAAAATAGAAACTATGTGAGATAAATGGGTGAAATATAAAAAACTTACACTAGACAAAAAAGCTTGAAGTTTTTACTTCAAGCTTTTTTTGTTTGCTATCAACCAGTAACCGTTAACCGTTAACTCAACCGTCAACCAATTACTCCTTTTGTTCATGAGCAAAAGGCAAGCTCCATTTATAGCGAACAGCCAACAAGCGTAACGTAATGATACTCCCTGCCGTTGTACTATAGATTACTTCTTGATTCACCTGATAATGATCTAATACATAAAATACACAACCTCCGAAAATACAAGCCGTGGCATAAATTTCCTTTTTAAAAATAATCGGAATTTGATTGGCTAAAATATCGCGAATCACTCCACCGAAACAGGCGGTAATCGTCCCCAAAGCAATACAAAACACGGGATGTAATCCCACAGACATTCCCTTTGCAATTCCAATTAAGGTAAAAACGGCGATTCCAATGGTATCAAATAAGAATAAGGAATAGCGCAAAATTGTAAAGCGTTTATAAAACACCAAAGACAGAAATACCCCGAAAAAGGTCACATAAAAATAACTAAGATCTGTTAACCAGAAGACTGGTGTGATTCCGATCATCATATCTCGTATGGTTCCCCCACCTACTGCGGTAGCAAAGGCTAAGATAATCATACCAAATAAATCTAGCTTACGCTCACGTCCCGCCAATGCTCCAGAAATTGCAAATGCTAATGTTCCGAGCAAATCTAAAATTTCAAAAAAACTAAACATGAAAAAAAATATTATTCTTTACCTGTAAAATGACTATAATCCTTCAGGACGACTTCTACAAATTCTTTATTATTTAATGCCAATTGTCCTCTATTAACCCCTAATTCTGATTCTAATTTAGTTGCCAAGGCTTTAATTAAAGAAAAATCTTGGTTGTTGATATATTTCAAATATATTTCTTTAACCACCCCAATATCGGCATCGGATAAACGAATGACCTGTGGAAGTAGCGGTTGATACTCCTGTTCGACCTCTTGGAAAATAGTGGTAGATAAACTCACTCTATTTTTTGTACTGATTACCGTAGTTCCTGCAAAGAAATCACCCAATCGCTGGCTTTTTGGGGTAGTTAGAATACACACGACTGCTACAAGTCCATTTCCTATAAAAAAATCGAGTACGCTAAAAATCCAACGCACAAAATAATCCACTACTGTTGCCTGATAGCCGTCAATCTTAATCACCTTGATACCAAGGATTTTCTTTCCCGGTGTAGTTCCTTGCATCACAATCTCAAAGAAAACGGTATAAAAAATAATGGGAATACTAACCAAGATAAAAAAAGCATTGATAGACCAAAAATCATTGGGAAATAGAGAGGAAAAATGAAAAAGAGTATCCAGATAATACACTACAATAAAATAGAGCGTTTTAAAAATCATATCCAGCATAAAGGCTAAGATTCGCTCCCCTACAGAAGCAGCTTTAAAATCAATTTCTATATTTTGTGTTGTATTTATTGTTAATTTAGCCATAAATATACTTTTAACTAATCACAGTATGAGAGAAGTCGCGTTTATAAAAAAAAATAAAGAGTATTGGCTTGCCTATGAAAAGGCCCTCTACTCCTCGCAAACGCAAAAACCAGACTATCTTGCCTCCATGTATATGCAAATCATGAATGATTTAGCCTACTCCAAGACGTTTTATCCCAATAGTAAAATTACACAATATTTGAACAGTTTGGCGATACAAACTTACCAAAAAATATACAAAACAAAACGAATCGAAGAAAATAGAATGAAACGCTTCTTTTTGTATGATGTTCCTTTAGCGGTATATCAACATAAACGCAAGCTAAATTTCACTTTGCTTCTCTTTGTGGTCTTTGTAGCCATCGGGGTTGTTTCTACCCATTACGACCCTAATTTTACGCGTAGCGTCTTAGGAGATAACTATGTGAACTCCACCATCACCAATATTCAAAGTGATGATGCAATGGCGGTATACCAATCTGGAAGTAATTGGGGCAGTTTTATTGGAATTACAGCCAATAATCTCTTTGTAGGTTTACGCTTTTTCCTTTTTGGTTTAACAGCAGGATTGGGAACTTTGATTTTTCTTTTTTACAATGGTATTATGCTGGGTACTTTTCAATATCTGTTTGTAAACGAAAATGCCTTTATGGAAAGTATACGCGGTATATGGCTACATGGTGCATTAGAAATAACTGCCATGATTATTGAAGCTTTTGCAGGATTTATCTTAGGCGCAAGCCTATTGTTCCCTAAAACCCTATCTCGAGTCAATTCTCTAAAACTGGGATTTAAAGATGCGCTTACCATTTTTATTGCCACAATACCCTTTACCATTCTAGCAGGATTCATTGAAGGATATATTACCCGATATGCTAAAGAAATGCCCGATGTACTCAACTATGCCATCATCCTAAGCACCTTCAGTCTTATCTTGTTTTACTTCTTCATTTACCCTAAACAATTAGTAAAAAAATTAAACCTTAGATAAACAATTGCTATGTTTTTATTATTCCAAAAACGCGACTTTAGTGCGCTTGTGAGCGATACGTTCACCTTCTTGAGAGTAGAAGGGAAAAATTATTTTAAACACTTTTTAAAACTGTGTGGAATTCCCCTATTTAGTATTCTAATTCTGATTTACCTCCTAGCAGATATTGGGGTTTCTTCTGCTGTATCTACCAATACATATGCTGGGTTAGATCCAAACAATATTTTTGAAAATATCTTTGACGAACATCTTGGTATAGCCTTACTTGCCTTAGGAGGACTTCTACTTGTAGGTTTAGTTTTGTCTGTTATCTGCTATGCGTACCCTGCGCTCTACATGAAAAATCTAGCAACAAATAATGGGATAGGCGATCAATCAAAGATTGGCAAACAGATTACGCAACAGATAGGCCGTATCCTTCTGTTTTTTCTAGGTACTACATTCTTAATTTTTCCGATAATTATCCTGACATTTTATGTGTCCGTTTTACTTGTTTTCATAATCGTTGGACTTCCTATTTTACTACTGATGATTCCAACCGTATACTCCATGCTTACCCTTGCTTGCTATGAGTATTTAACCAAAAACGTCGGTTTCTTTACGGCCTATGGAAATGCCATTCGATACTTGCGTTATAATTATTGGTCTATCATCGGAAACACATTTATTTTTTATATCATTACCTCTATGATTACCATTCTCCCTTCGATTGCTATTCAGGTAATGGTTTTAGGGGGAAGTCTCCTATTCGACGATTCAAATCTAGAAAGTCCCTTCTTTTCCAATGTGGTTAAACTGGGAATAGTACTCCTTTATTTTGTGTACATTCTCTTTGGAATCTTAGCCCAGAACATCATGTTTATCAATCAAGGAATTATCTACTATAGTGAAAGAGAAAAAAGAGAAAACATCTTTACAAAAAACAAAATTGACAGTATTGGTTCAACTAACGAATAAAATGCCACGCCTATATGTTGTAATCAGCCTTTTCCTATGCTTTGTTTGCGTGCCTCTACAGGCACAAACACAACCCGAAGAAGACTGTGAAGACTGTCTGGAAGAGGTGGAAGTTTTCCAGCCCGTCACTACACCCAAAAAAGTAGTGGCAAAGGATTCCTTATACCTTTTACAAGATAGAAACAGCGAGGTGTACAGTAAGAAATTTAGCTCAAAATACAAGAGCAAATACAAGGGAAAAGCAGACTTCTCCTATAACAAGGTAGAAAAAAAAGAAAGCCTCTTTGATCGAATCAAAAGGGCCATCAGAAGCTGGTACTATCGAAATTTTGTATACCCTATAAAGGATGAACTCAGCAACACTTACTATATTGTCTTTTTGCGCATATTGAGCTTCCTTCTTTTAGGACTAGTCACCTACTATCTGGTGAAAGCATTTATCCAAAAAGATATATACTGGATGATCAAAAAGAAAGGCAAGAAAATTAATGCCTTAGAAAATATCACAACAGAAGATTTCAAAACAACTGATTTTGAAAAACTCATTGCGGAAGCGATACAACAACAAGCGTATCGTATAGCCATTCGTTTGTATTATCTTCTGTTGTTGCAACGCTTACAGGAGCAACAAAAAATTATATGGGCCCCTGAAAAAACCAATGCAGATTACAGCTATGAACTAAAAGAAGAAAAAGAGCGCGAAGAATTTGCTTATCTCTCCTATCTCTACAACAACATATGGTATGGAGAACATGAACTAACAGCACCAGATTTTTTTAAAGCAAAAAGTTCTTTCGATCTAAAACTAAAAACAAGTAAACAATGAACAGTTCCTTAAAAAAGTTCGGCTTAGCCCTGTTGGTTTTAGTTGCTTGTATCTTCCTTTATGAAAAGGGAAAACCAAAACCGATCTACTGGCATGAAACCTATAACAACAAGGATAAAAATCCCTATGGATTATATATTTTCAATCAAGAAGTAGAAAATATCATCCAAGGAAAAACATTCACCCGTTTTTCCACTGATCTTTTTACCTTTTTGTACCAACCTGACTATGATACATTGACTCCTAGCAATCTACTAGTTGTAACGGGGGAATCTGCTGATTTAGATCAATACACAGCCAAACACCTCAAAACGTATATTGAAAAAGGGAATACCGCTTTTATTTTTGCTGATAAACTCTCCAATTCCTTTCTTGAGGTTTTTGGTTTACAATACCAGGAGACCAATACTGAAAACTATGATACGCAGAGTAATGGCGTTTTGGCGCTTACCAATTCCAAGCTAACCACCCAAAAATTCCGCATAAAAAACCCAAGAGATCCCAAGAGTTTTGAAATACTAGACAGCGTAAAAAATAAGATGGATATTTTGGGATATCGCACATTAAAAGACACTATAAAACAAGTCAATGTAGTACGCATCAACGAAGGAGAAGGACAGTTAATTTTAGGAAGTTCTCCGTTAATATTCACCAATTATTATTTATTAGAAAGCAACAATCACTTGTATGTCGAAGGGGTTCTTTCGTATTTACCGCCTCGGGATATCACCTATATGTTTGTACAACATGCGGGGGACAAAGAAGAAAGTACCTCGCTTTTGCGTTTTATATTTGAACACCCTGCACTTACCTGGGCCTGGTATTTTCTCTTGTTAGCGTTAGTTGTATTTACCTTATTTACTGCCAAACGAAGACAGCGCATCATTCCCCTTATCCCTACAGTTAAAAATACAACGGTAGCCTTTACGAAAACCGTTTCAAATTTGTATATTCAATCCAAAGATTACAACGATTTGATTGACAAAAGCATCATTTATACTTTGGAAAAAATCAGGCGAATTTATGCAATTGACACCAGCGAATTGGATGAAAAATTCGTTCAACACCTTCAAATAAAAACAAATAAAGACAAAACGGATATCCTCGCTTTTGTCAACCTAGTAAATCAATACAGAGCATCGAGTTTCCTAGCTACTGCTGAAGACCTCGTTCGCTTGCATCAAGTAACCAAGAAAATAATAGACTAAAATATTATGGAACATACTACAGAACATACCCCACAACCCGATAATTTAGCCTTTGAATCTCGCTTAGATTTAGGCCTTTTAACAGAAAAAATCACCGCCATTAAGCGCGAAATGAGCAAAGTAATTGTGGGCCAACACAAAACAATTGACCGTTTACTTGTTGCTTTATTAGCCAATGGACACATCCTCTTAGAAGGAGTTCCCGGTGTCGCCAAAACATTAACCGCTAAAGTGCTCGCACAAACCATTGACACAACGTATAGTCGCATTCAATTTACACCCGATTTAATGCCTTCTGATATTTTGGGGACATCTGTATTCAATATGCAAACCTCTACGTTCGATTTCAAAAAAGGTCCCATTTTCGCTAATCTCGTTCTAATCGATGAGATTAACCGTGCGCCAGCCAAAACCCAAGCTGCTTTGTTTGAGGTTATGGAAGAGCGACAAATCACCATTGACAACTTACAATTCACAATGGATCAACCCTTTTTGGTCATAGCTACACAAAACCCAATTGAACAAGAAGGAACCTACCGTTTACCAGAAGCACAATTGGACCGTTTCTTATTCAAAATTGACGTAGAATACCCCAATTTAGAAGAAGAAATCAATATCCTAGTTAAGGAACATGCCTTTTTAGATCAAAAAAAGACAGAACAAATAAAATGTGTTATTTCACCAAGTGAAATTGTGGATTTCCAAAAGCTTGTCAAACAAATTATCGTAGAGCAACACGTGGTGGAATATATCGCTAAAATTGTGCACCAAACCCGTACCAACCCTATGCTTTACTTAGGGGCATCTCCGCGTGCTTCCATTGCTATTCTCAATGCAGCTAAAGGATATGCTGCCTTAAACAATCGTGATTTTGTCACGCCTGAAGATATCAAAGAAGCTGCTTATCCAGTGCTCATGCACCGCGTTATCGTATCACCAGAGCGCGAAATGGAAGGTGTTACCGCTAAAGATATCATCCAACAAATTGTAGAAACCATCGATATTCCAAGATAAAAGAAGGCGATAATGAAACATCTTTTTTTACTTCCACGCGTTTATTACGGATTCGGTATAGTTATTATACTGTTTATCCTCTCTTTTCTATTCCCTGTTTTGTACAGCTTAACTTGGGGACTAGTCGTTGTGGGAGTGATTGTGCTCTTGACGGATTATCTGCTGCTTTTTAAAGGAAAAGAAAAGATTGTAGCACAGCGATTTTTACCTGAAAAATTATCCAATGGTGACGAAAATCCCATTGCTATTCAGCTCACCAATAATTATTCTTTTGCTGTTCGCTGCGCTATTATTGACGAAATTCCTTTCCAATTTCAACAACGTGATTTTCTACTGGAAGAGCAACTTCAAGTGAGACAAACCAAACGCTTAACCTATAAATTAACTCCAAAATTCAGAGGAGAATACCACTTTGGATTCCTTCATATTTACGTGCAAACGCCCCTCCAACTGGTGTCCAAACGCTATGTCTTTTCAGCGAATCAAATGCTAGCATGTCATCCGTCTTTCATTCAAATGAGGAAATATGATTTGATAGCATTCGCCAAAAACAAATATGCCTTTGGTTTAAAGAAACTGCGTAAAATCGGACATACTACAGAATTTGAACAAATCAAAGAATATGTTTCAGGAGATGATATTCGCACCATTAACTGGAAAGCCACTGCAAAGAAAAATCAGCTCATGGTCAACCAGTTTCTCGACGAGAATACAGAAACAGTGTATAGTATTATCGACAAAGGGAGACTCATGCAAATGCCGTTTGAAGGCATGTCTTTACTCAATTATGCCATTAACTCTACCCTAGCGATTTCCAATGTGGTTCTCAAAAAAAATGATCGGGTGGGCATGCTAGCCTTTTCTAAGAAAGTAGAAAACGTAGTAGCTGCCTCTAACAAACGCTCCCATTTACAAAAGATTAGTACCGCTCTATACAACTTAGAAACAAATTTTAGCGAGAGTGATTTTGGACATCTCTATAGTGCAGTAAAACAAAACATTACACACCGAAGCTTGTTGCTGTTGTACACCAATTTTGAATCTCTTTCTAGTTTACACCGTCAATTGCCCTACTTGCGTGCCTTGGCTAAAAATCACCTCTTAGTGGTCATCTTTTTCGAAAATACGGAACTTAAGGCCTTGACAACGAAGGAGGTTAAAAATACAGACGAAATTATAGACAAAATTGTGGCAGAAAAATTTAACTTTGAAAAGCGTTTAATTGCCAATGAACTGACCAAATATGGGATACAACCAATCCTAACAACACCACAAAGTCTATCCATTGACACCATTAATACCTACTTAAAAATCAAAGCAAAAGGTTTCTAAACTATGAGTATAAAAAAAATAGAAAGTATCCAAAACCCCTTGATAAAATCGATACTTCAATTACAAGATAAAGCGAGAAATCGAAAAAAAGAAGGGTTATTTATTATTGAGGGGGTCCGTGAGTTAGCGCTCGCTCAAGCAGGAGGATATACCTTACAAACCCTATTGTTCTGTTCAGACATCATCTCTTTTGAGCAACTGGCTCCCTTTATTGGGTCTCAAACCCATTGCATTGAAATCAACAGATACGTCTATCAAAAGTTAGCCTATCGCGATTCTACAGAAGGCGTATTAGCCTTAGCCCAAACAAAAGACCATACCTTAGATCAACTGCAATTACCCGATAATCCAATTATCCTCGTTGCAGAAGCTACAGAAAAACCAGGAAATATTGGCGCGATGTTACGAACAGCAGATGCTGCTCATATTGATGCGGTCATCCTTGCTAATCCGCGAACTGATTTATACAACCCCAATATTATTCGCTCCAGCGTCGGTTGTTTATTCACCAACCAAATTGCAGTAGCCACCACAGAAGAAGCCATCGCCTTTTTAAAAGCCAACCAGATTCACACCTATGCGGCTACCTTGCAAAATTCTTGTAGCTATCACACCCAAGACTACACCAGTCCTACAGCTTTTGTCGTTGGTACAGAAGCAACTGGATTAACACAAGCTTGGCGCGAAAGCAGTACCCAGAATATTATTATTCCGATGAGTGGGACAATTGATTCCATGAATGTGTCTGTCGCTGCTGCAATCTTACTCTTTGAAGCAAAAAGACAACGCAATTTTAACGAGAATTAACCTACGCAAAAAAAAACTAAAGCTTTCAGTAGCATTAGGCTATAAAAAAAACTTAATATTCTCAACAATAAGACGGCTTCACCCCCGTTTTAGTTGAATAATTAAAATGTTAATCTCGCGCTACCGCGTATATATTTTATTTATATTTGATTTTTATTAATTTTTCCTTAACAAAAAACTTAAACAGACCAAGCGCTATGAAAAGAAGCAACAGATTCTTTACCCTATTCACCCTTACTATACTTCTTTCTTTTACTCAAGCAGCCCTGGCTCAATTCAAGCCAAAATACAATTACGAAGAGCGTCTACACTACAACTACCCTTGGAAGGTAAATGTTCAAATGAGTATGCTAAACAACAACTTTGATTGGGATGATCCCACAAATTTTGACGAGCTAAAAGCGGCCTCTTTACCAAAAATATCCTTGGAATACTACGCCGGAAAAAACGTTAGTTTTAAACTAGGTGTTTTATCTAGTGAAGTAAAAATGGATGATGTAGTAAACGGTAAAGTAGCGCATGATAAATTTAACGTTTTTGCTGTGGATGCTACGATGATTTACAGCTTCGGTGGATTGTTTAACATCCCGATTGTAGATCCTTATATTGAAACAGGACTGGGATATACTCGCTTTAACAAAGACGACAAAGCAATGTTTAACTTTGGTGGTGGTTTAAATATTTGGTTATCTGACACTGGATTATTTAACATTGGACAATATAACCGCGATTTATTCATCAACCGCTTTGGATTAAACCTCGAAGTTTTAGGTAAAAAGAACCTAAGTGGTGGACCTGGAAGCAACGTTCAAATTAACGGCGGAGTCTTCTTTGTCTTCTAAATCAGAGAAAAAAATGCCTTTTTAAAAGGTACAGAAAAAAAACAACAGTAGGGGTGTATTGCGATACATCCCTACTTGCATATACAGGCTTTTTTTCTTACATTTAATATATCTTTATTGAGTAATAGTAGTATGACAGAAGCAGAAATTGAATTAGAAAATAAGGCAATAGCAAAAGAATATAAGGAGTTACTGAAAATCAGTTACCAAACATTATCCGATGCCGATAAAAAGTTAATTAGAAAGGCATTTGACGTTGCCGTTGATGCACATAAAGATCAACGCAGAAAATCAGGAGAAGCTTATATCTTCCACCCGATTGCCGTTGCAAAAATAGTCGCTTCTGAAATTGGATTAGGCGCAACTTCCATCGCAGCAGCCTTAATGCACGACGTAGTAGAGGATACAGATATAACCGTTGAGCAAATTGAGGAATGGTTTAACCCCAAAATTGCCAAGATTGTTGAGGGATTAACCAAAATGGCGTTATTGGAACCCGATTCTCATATTTCCATGCAAGCGGAAAACTACCGCAAAATGTTGTTGACGCTCAATGACGACGTTCGCGTAATCCTTATTAAGATTGCCGATCGCCTACACAACATGCAAACCATGGAAAGCATGGTGGATTATAAGCAGGCCAAAATTGCGTCCGAAACGCTGTATATCTATGCTCCTCTTGCCCATCGTTTAGGGTTATTCAACATCAAAACGAAATTGGAAGACCTGGGACTAAAATACACAGAACCGGAAGTGTACAAGGACATTGTTCTAAAAATGAAAGAAACCAAAGAAGAGCAAGAAGCTTACATCAAATCGGTTTCCGACATTTTAAAACAATCGTTAGATGAAGAGCACATCCAGTACTCCATGAAAGGCCGCCCTAAATCAATCTATTCGATTCGACGTAAAATGAAGGCGCAAAATGTGACCTTTGACGAAGTGTACGACAAATTTGCCCTTCGCATTATTTACAAATCTACCCCACACGAAGAGAAATTTATTGCCTGGAAGATTTACTCCATTGTAACGGATCACTTTCGTCCAAGTCCAAGTCGGTTGAGGGATTGGATTTCTTCTCCAAAATCTACAGGATACGAAGCTTTACACATTACAGTAATGGGTCCGAAAGGACGTTGGGTAGAGATTCAAATCCGCAGCGAACGCATGGATGAAATTGCCGAGCAAGGGTATGCTGCGCATTACAAGTACAAACAAGGGGTTACCGAAGAGAACAGCTTAGACCTGTGGTTGAACCAGCTCAAAGAGGCCTTGGAAAACGCAGAAACCAATGCGGTTGATTTTGTCGAAGATTTTAAACTAAGCCTCTATGCTAAAGAGATTTATGTCTTTACACCGAAAGGAGAGATTAAATCCCTACCTAAAGGAGCGACAGCCTTGGACTTCGCCTTTTCTATTCACTCTGAAATTGGTTTAAAAACAAGGGGAACTCGTGTCAATGGCCGTCTTGTTCCTTTAAATCACATCTTATCGAGCGGAGATCAGGTAGAAATTATTACTTCGGAAAATAAAAAACCCAATGTCAATTGGTTAGATTATGTGACAACCAGTAGAGCCCGAAATAAAATTAAGAGTTCACTGAACGAAAATACCAAGAAGATTGCCGATGAAGGAAAAGAGCAATTGCAACGTAAGCTCAAACATTTAAAAATAAATCTGGACGAAACAACAGTCAATGAGATGGTCAACCATTTCAAACTCAAAACAAGTCAAGATTTGTTTTATCGAGTTGGTGCAGGTTTAATTGACAACACTCAATTAAAAGATTATGCATCCAAGCGAAACAATACACTATTCAATTTTTTCAAGAAAAGCATCAAACGTGCCCCTTCTACTCCTGTCATTCAAGAAACAGAAGACAAAAAAGCACTAGATTTACTTGTTTTCGGAAAAGATAAGGAGAAGTTGGATTACAAATTAGCCACCTGCTGTAACCCAATTCCCGGCGATGATGTTTTTGGATTTGTGACCATTAACGAAGGAATTAAAGTACACAAAACAGACTGTCCTAATGCCATCAGTATGCGTTCCAATTATGCCTACCGCATTATGCAAGCGCATTGGATTGCCTCTTCTACTTCCTTTAATTTTGAAGCAACCATTACTATTACAGGATTGGATTCTGCCGGTTTAACTACAGAAATAACCAAAATTATTATGGAGAGTAAAGCGGTTAACATTCGCAGTATCGCTTTAAGTGAAAATGCAGGTTTATTTAAAGGATCCATTACCGTGATTGTTCCAAATAACGATATTTTGAAAAAAATGATCGCTAATATTAAGAAAATTGAAGGGGTTGATAAAGTGACTCGAGTAAATACCAATTAAACTCAATCAATTGTTGTACCTCCAATTTATAAAACATAATCAATGAATTAATTTTCTCACTAGAGAAAATACATCTATATTTGCATTTTAGTATTTAGTTATGGGAAGCGAAAATAATCAAGAAATAGTAAAAAACGTATTCACTAAATTTTTAGAAGAAAGAGGGCATCGAAAAACACCTGAACGATACGCTATTTTACAAGAAATTTACGATAGTGAAGAGCATTTCGATATCGAGTCATTGTATATCAAAATGAAGAATAAAAACTATCGCGTTAGTAGAGCTACGCTGTATAATACTATTGAAATTTTATTAGAGTGTGGTTTAGTTCGAAGACATCAATTTGGCCAGAACCAAGCGCATTATGAGAAATCTTATTTTGACAAGCAACACGACCACATCATTTTGACAGATACTGGAGAAGTGATTGAGTTTTGCGATCCTCGTATTCAGACCATTAAAAAAACAATAGAAGATATTTTTAACATTGAGATTCACAATCACTCCTTGTATTTCTATGGAAATAGAAAAGCGAATGAAGAAGAATCTGAATCCTAAACACAACTAATTTAAAACTTTAACTACACAATAGAATGGCAGTAGATTTACTACTTGGCTTGCAGTGGGGTGATGAAGGTAAGGGAAAAATCGTGGATGTCCTTACTTCAAAATACGACATTATTGCACGCTTTCAAGGTGGTCCAAATGCAGGACACACATTAGAATTTGACGGAATTAAACACGTTCTTCGAACAATCCCTTCAGGAATATTCCATAAAAATGCAATCAACATCATTGGAAATGGTGTCGTAATTGACCCTGTTGTATTCGTAAAAGAAATCGAAGGTTTAGCACAATTCAATATTGATTTTGTGAATCGCCTACTTATTTCTAGAAAAGCACATTTAATTCTTCCTACCCACCGCCTACTTGATGCAGCGTCTGAAACTGCAAAAGGAAAGGCGAAAATCGGTTCCACATTAAAGGGAATTGGTCCAACATACATGGATAAAACAGGGAGAAATGGTCTTCGTGTAGGAGACATTGAATTAGAGGATTTCGAACAAAGATATCGCGCTTTAGCTGATAAACACGAATCAATGATTCAATTCCACGATGTGGACATGCAATATAATTTAGCTGAAATGGAAACAGAGTTTTTCCAAGCCGTAAAAGAATTACAAAAATTAACCTTCATCGACAGTGAAGAATATTTAAACCGCTCTTTAAAAGAAGGTAAAACAATTCTAGCTGAGGGAGCACAAGGATCTTTACTAGATATTGATTTCGGTACTTATCCATTTGTTACTTCTTCTAATACTACAGCCGCAGGTGCTTGTACAGGTTTAGGTATTGCTCCTAACCGCGTTAAAGAAGTATTCGGTATTTTTAAAGCATATACCACACGTGTTGGTAGCGGACCTTTCCCTACAGAATTACACGATGAAGTTGGTGCCACTATGGCAAGCGTAGGTAGAGAATTCGGATCGGTAACGGGTCGTGCTAGACGATGCGGATGGTTGGATCTAGTTGCGTTAAAATACGCGGTTGAAGTAAACGGCGTAACAGAACTTTATATGATGAAAGCGGACGTATTATCTGGTTTCGATACCTTAAAAGTCTGTACAAAATACAGCTACAAAGGAGAGACAATCAATTACCTTCCGTATAATATCGAACCTGAAAATGTCGAGCCAATCTACGAAGAAATCAAAGGTTGGAAAGCAGACTTAACAGGAATGACTTCCTATGATCAATTACCTGTTGAACTAAAAGATTACATTCAATTCATTGAAGATTATCTTGAAGTTCCTGTAAAAGTTGTTTCCGTAGGCCCTGATCGTACACAAACAATCGTAAAATAAATCAAAAACCACTTCTCATCGAAGTGGTTTTCTTTTTTTAGTTCAACTTGCGTAAGCTATAGGCAACGCATCGTCTACCTTCTGTTTTATTTCGTTAATTATCCATAAATAACCTTGCGATGCCATTCTTTATTATTAGGCGCATTCACATGGAGTATGTCGATGCCAAAACCAGTGGCAAGTACATCTAAATTAAAGGATTCGAAATTTTCATTCGGATGTTCCTTTTTTACACGTTCAATTTCCTCCTTTAGGGCTTCATAATCAAAGGTATTTAGTATTTGATTCGGATCTTCTTGATTAGATATCTTTCCATAATTAGATGAAATATGTGTGGAATAGACCAAATTAGCATAGTCATAATTGGGTCCTTTGTCTGGTATACCCGACTGAATATACTGAAGTATATCACTTTTCAATTTTGCTAAAGTTGTAGAAAGTGCACTCGGCACAAAATCGAAAATAGTAAAATTGGAAAATGCATTAGAATAAGAAGCCATTACTTCAAAATACACTTGAGACATATCAATAGCTACTTGGTTGCGTTTACTCAACAGATTTGCAGACGTACTAGTCCCTTCTATCGTGACATTACTCCCAACAAGCGACTTCCAAATAGAGTTTTGAGCATCATTTTCAAAATGATCGATTACCGTATTTTTGATAATCTCCCACTCTGTCAATAGACTATCTGGACTTTTCATGGGACCATTCAAATAAAGCATTTCAGCACCAGCAGTATATCCTCCACCAACATCAGCATGCGCACCTGGAACAAAGATTTCTTTCACTTTGTTTCCATCCAAATTATTTTGGATGGTCACCAATTCAGAACTGCCATTCTTAACAAGAATACTAGTTAAAGGGAAATAGCCTCTCGCCTCATTGATGGCAGTCAAATGAAGAATTTGATCAATTTTTTCCATTTCCTGCGTCGTAAAGTGAATCTTTGGAGATTGAAGAAGCAACGACACTACGGTGTCATAAATACCGAGAATTTTTATGGTTACATTGGGGAAAGCGAGAGCTTTTTTTGCGAAATCACGGGCCAATGTTGCCCCTCTACTAAATCCGTAAATTGCCAACTGAATATCATCATCGGGATACTGAGTGCGGTAAGCATCCAAAAAATCAGTTGCTTTCTTTAGCTTATCTAAATAGGAATACCCCTGATAACCGATTGGATTCTCTCCCGTAGCTTTCGCCCACATAGAGTCATCCATATTATTGCGTGTTCCTACTCCCTCAATATATACTCGATCTGGCACAACACAAGCATCTAACAGCTTGCTAATACTGGTAACATTTCCATATTTAGCTGGATTATTAAGTGAATTTGTTTGGTTATTTCCCGTTCCATCAAAAAATACAGCAGGCATACGGGTTTGTTTTGTTTGTTTGTTTTTCATAATAATTAAAATATAGTTTCAGTTTACACCAGGTATTCCCTACTAGGTATACCAAAGTCTGAGTATTTCACCGAAGTGAAGCACCTTGTACTTTCCCAATTGAGCTTACCCTATGGTGTGTGATTTGAAGCTCTCTTAAGCTTTCAGCTAGGCAAAAATGGCAAGCAAGGTAAATCCAATACAATAGCTGCAGTCTATGTACATGTCCTACTCCTATCCTATCCTATTCTTATCCAGCTGTTAAATAGAGGGATTCATCCGTTAAAAAAAATGATTGATATTTCCCAAAACAGCAAGATCGATGTTCTGGGGTCTTGGAGGCAAACTCCATGATGCCTATAGCA
The DNA here is from genome assembly GCF_046557355.1 of Myroides sp. DW712. Taxonomy (NCBI): domain Bacteria; kingdom Pseudomonadati; phylum Bacteroidota; class Flavobacteriia; order Flavobacteriales; family Flavobacteriaceae; genus Myroides; species Myroides sp. DW712. Next base: position 7,650 of record NZ_JBKFDO010000024.1, on the reverse strand, counting down.
TTCAGTCCTTACTGATATTCTCAACGCCTTGTATCGTTCTTTTACATTGAAAACGACATAAGGCATTTGAAATCAGTCTTTTTAGATTAAATCTCCATTAGTATACTGATGAAGAACATTACAAATTCTATACCACTTTTTTGGTTTTTTGCTCTTTGTTAAACCATCAGATACAAAAAGCATTTATCTTGCAAAAGCAATGTTTAAGCAATGTTTAAACAAATCTCACCACCCATCACACATCACCATTTTGCTTTTTGAGGGTCAAGAATGGAGAGGGACTTCTGCCAAATCTCATCCAATCAAACCAAACCTTCACCACACCCTCATCCATTTCCCATAATTTATTCTTAAGTCAAATCGAACTTCGCATATTTTGTTTAAATTTGAAAAAAAATATAGACTTGAGAACATTATATTTCTTTATCCTATTTACATTACTTAGCATTCCTAGTTTTAGTCAAGATAAAAACAAGATTATCATCCACCACGCGGATTTATCCGATCGCAACCAAGCCGAGTTGCCTGATGCCACGTTGTTGAGGGGAAATATCACGGCTGAGCACAACGGAATTATTATCAATTGCAACAAGGCGTATTACTTTGAAAAAGAGAACTACATTAAACTACTGGGTGATGTAAAAATGAATCAAGGCGACACCTTATTTCTAGACAGCAAGTATGCGGAATACAATGCGATTAACGGTTTTGCTTATGCAGAGGGTAACGTTATTGTACGTTCACCTGATTCTACCTTAGAAACCGATACGTTGCGCTTTAACCGCAATGAGAATTTAATCTACTACAATACACCGGGAACCATTGTCAATAAAGGAAATATTCTGAAGAGTAAATCGGGTAAATACCTGATGACTGAAAAGAAATTCCAGTTTTTCACGGCGGTTACCATTACTACAACCCAAGGAACCATTGTAAAATCTAATCACTTGGATTTTTATGAAGTTCCAGAGCATGCTTATGTATTTGGTCCATCAACCATTACCAACAAAGACGACTATATTTACACCGAGAATGGTTATTACGATGTGAGGCAGGATTTGGGAAAAATGGTCAAGAACTCTTATATCTGGTATGATCAGCGGAAAATTGAAGGAGACTCCATTTACTACAATAAAGGTATTGAATTTGCTTCTGCGACCAATCACGTACGCATTACCGATACCATCAACAAGTCGAAAATAACGGGTCACTACGCAGAGCTTTACAAATTACAAGACTCGATGTTTGTTACCAAGAAAGCCTTGGTGAGCATGTTAACTGAAGAAGGAGATTCAGTATATTTTCACGCCAAACGCATTGTATTAACGGGTCCTGAAAAAGATCGTATCATCCGTGGTTATCACGATGCGCGTATCTTTCGAGATAGCATGAGTGGCAAGGCCGACTCCATCCATTCTAGTGAACGCTTGGGATTAACCCAAATGATCGGACGTCCTGTTTTATGGAATGGTGATAGCCAAGTTACAGGTGACGTGATGCATCTCTTGAGCAATCTACAGACGAACCAAATGGATTCCCTTAAAGTACTCAACAATGCCTTTATTATTGAAAAAGACACTATCGGCACGGGTTACAATCAAGTAAAAGGTGTTAATCTCTACGGAAAATTTGTCGATAACAAGCTCAATGAGCTTGATTTAGTCAAAAATGCAGAGATGATTTACTATGCCTACAATGAGAAAAATGAATTTATCGGTATTGACAAAGGGATTTGTAGTCATATCAATGTAGCCTTTAGCGACAATGAGATTAGCACTGTTACACTCTTTGTGGCACCTGAAAGTGAGCTCTACCCTGACGATATGCTTCCTGAAAACGCGCGTTACCTCAAAGATTTCCTTTGGCGGGGCGAGGAAAAGATTAATTCCCTTGCAGAAATTTTCAGCGAAGAAGAGCTTCAAGACGAAGCAGATAAAAAAGAAGAACGAGAACAAAAACAAAAAGAGGCAGAAACTCCACTAGAGATTCAGAAAGAAACGCTGAACCCCGTAGAAGAGCCTCAAGCAAAACCAGTGTTAAAACTGAGCAAATAAAAATGAAAGAAGATTTTTTTAAATACCAAGCACAGACCTCACCCAATCCGTTAGCGATGGAGATTTCCCATGCCAAAGGATCTTATATATACGACAAAAGTGGCAAAGCTTATTTGGATTTTGTAGCAGGTGTTTCTGCTTGTACCTTGGGTCATCAACATCCCAAGGTAAATGGCGCTATTAAGGCACAATTGGACAAATATTCTCACGTTATGGTATATGGCGAATACATCCAAGATCCTGCAGTAGAATTTTGTAAGATTTTAGCCGAAAACATACCTGCTCCATTGAATAAAACCTACTTGGTTAATTCAGGAACAGAAGCAACAGAAGGAGCCTTAAAACTAGCCAAACGTGTAACGGGAAGAAGTCAACTCATTTCATGCTTCAATGCCTATCATGGAAATACCATGGGCTCCATGAGTGTAATGGGATTTGAGGATCGCAAACGAGCTTTTCGTCCTTTGTTACCCGATGTAGATTTTATTCACTTTAACAGTGTAGAAGATTTAGCGAAAATCACGACACGCACCGCGGGAATTATCCTGGAAACCATCCAAGGAGGAGCGGGATTTGTTGAACCCTTTGATGGTTTCTTAACCAAAGTGAGAAAGCGCTGTGACGAAGTAGGCGCTCTGATGATTGTCGATGAAATTCAACCCGGATTTGGCCGTACAGGAACGCTATTTGGCTTCCAAAACTACGATGTTGTACCCGATGTGATTGTCATGGGAAAAGGAATGGCAGGCGGTATGCCTTGCGGAGCTTTCACCGCTAGTGATACTCACATGAACTTACTGTATGACAATCCAAAATTCGGTCATATTACCACTTTTGGAGGACATCCCGTAATTGCAGCAGCAAGTTTAGCCACCCTTAAAGAGCTGGTTGAAACAGATATCATGGAGCAAGTACTGGAAAAAGAAAAACTATTCCGACGTTTACTTGTTCATCCCTTAATTACTGAAATCAGAGGAAGAGGCTTAATGATTGCTCCGATGACCTTGAGCAGTGAGATTACTAACCGTGTTATCTTAAAATGTCAAGAAAAAGGACTAATTTTGTTCTGGCTTCTATTTGAGGGAAAAGCCATCCGTATCACCCCTCCGCTAACAGTTAGCGAGGCAGAAATTGAAGCGGGTTGTGCCATGATTATAGCAGCTTTAGATGAAGTTCAAAAAGAATTAGGCCTATAAATTTACATTCACGCACTAATAAAAAGCAATGGATTTCAATAAAAACGAAGAAGAAGAGAACAATTTATCACTTGCTCGTTTTGAGTCAATGCTCAAAACGAATAAGGTTTTGTTTTTTGATTCCGAAGAGTTTGAGAATATCATTCTTCATTACCTGGATTCAGGTAAAATAAACCTGGCTAAGAAAGCATTAAAATTAGCCTTGGACCAACACCCTACTTCCATGGGTTTAAAGCTGGTTGAAGTAGAAATATTAATTTTTCAAAATAAGTTAGAAGCAGCCGATCGACTGCTTGATGAGATAGAACAAGTAGAACCACACAATGACGAGGTTTACATTCATAGAGCGAGTATCTACTCAAAAAAGGGAAACCATCTTGAGGCGATTAAAGCCCTAGAAAAAGCATTGACCATTACGGAAGACCTAGCAGATATCTATTCTCTTTTGGGGATGGAATACTTATTTATTGACGAAATTGAAAAGGCAAAACAGAGTTTTATTCTCTGTTTAGAAAACGATGATGAGGATCAATCAACCTTATACAACATCATCTATTGTTTTGATTTCTTAAATGAAAGCGAAGCGGCTATTACTTATTTGAATTCTTTCATTGATAAGAATCCGTATAGTGAAATTGCTTGGCATCAATTGGGGAGGCAGTATTACACCCAAAAGAACTATGAGAAGGCTGTTTGGGCCTTTAACTATGCGACCTTAATTGACGAGCAATTCTTAGGTGCTTACCTCGAAAAGGGAAAATCACTAGAGAAATTGCAGCAATACCAAGAGGCTATCGATAATTATATGATTACCCTAGAATTAGATGCCCCTTCTTCCTATGTTTTGTTGCGCATTGGTAGTTGCTATGAAGCCCTAAACAACTTTCCATTAGCGATTCAATACTACAAGAAAACCGTACACGAAGATCCGATGCTAGACAAAGGATGGATTGCCTTAACGGATATTTATATCAAAGAAAACCAATTCGACAAAGCGTTAGTTACCCTTCAAAAAGCGATTAACATTGATGAATTGAACGAGCGTTACTGGATTCGCTATGCCGTATTAAATCGCAATTTACTGCAATTTAAAGAGGCTGAGGTTGGGTATCAAAAAGCTACGGAGTTAGGAGAATACATCCTAGATTACTGGATGGATTGGGCCGATGTTTTATATCTTATGGAAGAATATGACAGTGCGATTGACAAGTTAATTCAAATCGAAGAAACCCATCCACATGCCGTAGAACTCTACTATCGCTTAGCGGTCTATCACTTCGCTTCCCATCGAGAGGACGAAGCTTTAGTTTGGTTAGCGAAGGGGTTTGCTATTGATTTTGACAAAGTATCTATCATTGAACAACTGTTCCCAGCTCAGTGGGAGCATCCAATCCTACAACAAGCCATTAAAAATTACACTTCATAAGAAACAAGCTATTCATTCCCTATGAATAGCTGTTTCCTTTTAATACCAATGCTATGATAAAGAAACACTATGGATTAATTGGAAAAAACATTTCCTACTCCTTTTCTCAACAGTACTTTACGGAGAAATTCAAACAACTTCGGCTTACTGATAGTCTTTATAGCAATTTTGATCTAGAAAAAATAAGTGAATTTAGCGACATTTTAGAGCGTTTTGACAACCTCAAGGGGTTAAATGTCACCATTCCCTACAAACAGGCTATTATCCCCTATTTAGACAGCTTATCGAAAAAAGCAGCAGCCATTGGTGCAGTCAATACGATTCGCCTTACCAAAAAGAACAAGCTCAAAGGGTATAATACGGATTGGTATGGGTTTTATCATTCGCTAAAGCCCCTACTCAAAAAACAACATACCCAGGCGTTGATCTTAGGAACGGGTGGAGCAAGTAAGGCCATTGAGTATTCCTTGAGCAAATTAGACATTGCCTATCGATTTGTCAGTCGTACGAAACAGGACAACGCATTGACCTATGCCGAACTAACGGAAGCCATCCTAGCGCAATACACGGTGATTATCAATACCACCCCGTTAGGCACATTTCCTCAAGTAGAAGAAAAGCCCACTATTCCCTATCACTTGATTACCGCCCAGCATTTGGTCTATGATTTAATCTATAATCCAGAAAAGACTGCTTTTTTGCGTCTAGCAGAAGAGCAAGGCGCGACGATTAAAAATGGTCACGAAATGCTCGTCCTTCAGGCTGAGAAGGCCTATAAGATATGGTCTAAACGTTTTCAACAAGATTAATTGGGGCAAAATGAGATATTTTCTTCCGTATTAATCCTATTATTTCCTTTTACTTTAGATTATTTTTACTAAATTTGAGAATAATAGAACTATCCTAAACAAGGATTATTGTTGTTAATTATAAGATTTTTATACCTATGTTAGAACAAAAGAATGAAAACCTGCACGAGCTAGCAGATGGACAAAATCCGGAATCAAATACGCCAAATTCTGCACATATTGCTGAAAGAGAGAAAGCTCTAGATTCCATTACTGCATCAAATGCCGAAGAAGGCGAAGACAATGATGTACATGAAAAAAATGACATCACAATCCTTGATTATGAAAAGCTGGATATGGACCAACTCACAACTGAGTTGCAAAAGCTCACACAAAGCTACAAAGTGACCAACATCAAAGATTTAGTCGAAGACATTAAAAAAGAATTCTACAGACAATATCATGACTTGCTAGAAGAAAAGAAAGAAGCTTTTTTGGAGGAAGATCCCGATGCACAAGCGAGTGATTTTGATTTTACCCTTCCGATTAAGGCAACTTTTGACGCATTTTACAATGACTTCAAAGCCAAGAAAAATGCGTATTACAAGGATTTGCAAAATAACCTCACGGCGAATTTAAACAAGCGTCTTCAAATCATTGATCGCATTAAGGATTTAGTGGATGTAAGTGAAAATAAATCCGATGCGCTTAAGTTATTAAGTGATCTAAGAGAGGAGTGGAAAAATGCAGGAGCTATTCCCAAGGATAAATACAACCATGTTTGGAATAATTATCACTTCCACATTGAGCGTTTTTACGATCAACTACATCTAGATAGGGAATCAAGAGATTTAGATTTTAAATACAATTTAGATCAAAAACAAAAGATAATTACCCGTGCTGAAGAGTTACTTCACGAAGATGATGTCATCAAGGCGTTCCGAGAACTTCAAACGCTACACCGCATTTGGAGAGAGGAAATTGGTCCTGTAGACCGTGAGATTCGAGAGGAAATCTGGGAAAAGTTTAGTGATTTAACCAAGCAACTACACGATAAACGCGAACTATTATTCGAAAACTTGCGTGAAGGAGAAAAAGAAAACTTAGGATTAAAAGTTCAGGTAATTAGTCAGATTGACTTATTATCGAGACAAGAGATCACCTCACACAGCCAATGGCAAAAAGAGATTAAAAAAGTAGAAGATCTCCGCAATCACTTCTTTTCTATTGGTAAAGTACCTCAAGAGAATAACGAAGAAGTATGGAGCCTATTCAAGTTGGCTACGCGTAATTTTAATGCCAATAAGAATAAGTTCTATAAAGATTTAAAGAAAGTTCAGCAAAAGAACTACAACGATAAATTGGCTTTAATTGAAAAGGCCTTGAAGTACAAAGACAGTGAGGATTATGATAAGGTAACGCCCATTATGAAGCAAATCCAAGAGGATTGGAAGAAGATTGGTCACGTACCAAGAAAGTATTCTGATCAGCTTTGGAAAGACTTCAAAGATGCGTGTAATTTCTACTTTGATCGTCTGCATACCGTTCGCAATAACGAAAACCAAGAGGGCAATGAAAACTACAACAAGAAGAAAGAGTTCTTAGAAGAGTTGAAATCTTTTACCTTGGTTGGCGAGCATAAAACCGATTTAGAAGCAATTAAAGAAAAGATAAACACTTGGAAAAGTCTTGGAAATGTACCGCATAACAAGCGCTTCATCGAAGGAAAGTTCAACAAAATACTCGATGTATTATTCGATAAACTGAGCTTGAGTAAACGAGAAGCAGAAGCCATGAAGTTCTCTAATAAATTAGATGATTTATTGGAATCCAACGACAAGCGCAGGTTACAACAAGAAGCAATCTTCATTCAGCGTAAAATTGAAGAAATTGCAAGTGGAATCTTACAGTTAGAAAATAACTTAGCCTATGTTTCTAATGCAACGAAGGATAATCCTTTGGTAAAAGAAGTGAATAAAAACATTGAAAAATATAGAGATGAGTTGAAAATCTGGCAAGATAAATTACAACAAATTAAAAATCTCGATGCATAAATAAAAAGAGGGTGTCCCAAAAGGTCACCCTCTTTTGTATTTTATAAAACGTTACTTTTCTCTTTGCTTAAAAATTCTTGCAATTAAAACGAGTTTTAGACTTATAATTTGTCATTTTTCGTTTATCAGTCT
>NZ_JBKFDO010000023.1:0-55068 GCF_046557355.1 Myroides sp. DW712 | reverse complement strand
TTTTAATATTGTAAAAAGTTAGCTAGTTTATTTCGTGATCCTAAAATCACCTTACTCTCTTTTTTCGTATGCTGTTGTCCAATATGTCTATGATCGTATTTCTAATCTCTCTTCTACTTAATTTCGAAGCGAGTGCAAAAGTAAAACTTATTTCTCAATTTAACAAAAAAATTTAGAAAAAACTTTTCCTCCCTTTTTCTCAAATCGCTCGTTTACTAAAGCGAGTGCAAAAGTAAAAACTTTATTTGAACTGACAAAACTTTTTTGAAAAAATATTTCTCTCCGTTTTTCACCAATCCCCAGTATTTACTGAAGCGGACTGCAAAGATAAGACTCTTTATTTCAATTATCCAAATTTATTTTTTAAAAATATTTCTAGCTAATCTAAAGTCTTTTTCTTCTGCTTTTCTATGAACGTCTGCTTGTTTAATGCGGATGCAAAAGTAGTACCTTTTTAGCCACTTCCAAATTATTTTAAACCTTTTTTACAAAGTATTTTTGATTAAAACCGCAACTGGTTAGTATGATGCGTCTTAGGGTGGAAAGTTTTTTTTGGAATTGGTGAGGTTGGGTGAGGATTGGTGAGAATGGCTTTTTTGTTTTTTTGGAGGAATTGGTGAGATTGGTGAGGTTGGCTTTTTCGCTTTTTCGCTTTTTTGTTAGGGGCGGTTCTTGGGGGCGCATGTCGTAAGGTTCTGTCCGTGAATTAATACTAAGGAAGATTCTTCTTTATATAGAAAAAATATTCCCTATATATAATAGAGAAGAAATCTACTTACTAATGACTATACTACACAAACATCAAAAGCCAAACATCAAAAAAAGCTCTTACTTTTGTACTAAATACATATATAATGAAGAAATTATTTTTTACACTTTCTGCGTTTTTACTTTATACAGCCTCTCCTCTATTGGCTCAAAATTTAGAGGTTATTCCGCTAGGGGTTTATGGAGGTGGAGACGAAAGTAATTTATCTTGTTATTTAGTGGGGGTTGAAAACAGCAATAGCTACCTTGCATTAGATGCTGGAACAATACGAAGTGGAATAAACAAGTCCATTGAGAAGGGGGCTTTTGATGTTTCATTTGAGACTGTGCTTCAACAATACATCAAAGGATACTTTATTTCACATGGTCACTTAGATCACCTATCAGGATTAATTATCAATTCTCCAGAAGATACAGCTAAACCGATTTACTCTTTGCCCTTTGTCGCGGAGATTTTCAAACACAATTATTTCACCAATGCTTCTTGGGCTAATTTTGGCAATGAGGGAGAATCTCCCATTTTAGGAAAATATACCTATAAAAAGGTAAAACCTTTTCAATCGTTCTCCATTGCCAATACCCCATTTTCTGCGGAATTATTTGAATTAAGTCATGTCAATCCACAAAAGAGTTCTGCGATACTACTTCGCAACAACAATGATTATGTATTATACTTCGGTGATACGGGCGCGGATCGCATTGAGAAAACAAATCATTTAGACACGATATGGGACTACATTGCTCCATTAGTTCAAAACAAGAATTTAAAAACAATTTTACTTGAAGTATCTTTCCCTAATAGTCAACCAGAACATTTATTGTTTGGTCATTTAACTCCTAAACTTCTAAACGAAGAGTTAAGCAAGCTCGCTCAATACTCTGGCCTTGAAAAATTGAATGATTTGACTATTATCGTTACTCATTTAAAACCTTCAGGGAATCAAATAGAAGAGATTAAACGCGAATTATTAGAAAACAATCCCTTGCAGCTACACTATATTTTTCCAAAACAAGGGGAAAGAATAACATTACACTAAAAAAAATCCCATTCTAGAGTAGAATGGGATTTTTTTTAGTTTCGATTGAATAGATATAAAATAACAAACACAATAAAGGAAGGAAGTAGCCAAGGGACGTCATAGTTGTATAATGGAATCTTTTTGATACACTCATTCAACTGAAATGTCAATCCTTCTTCTACTGTTGGATCGAGTACCATGGCCATGTAAAATTGCACGAGGGCAAAAACAGTTGTCGTGGCAATGGCTCCTACAAAAGGAATTTTGCGTTTTACTATTTTCCCAAAGATTACAACATACAAGATTAAGGTCAGGGTAATCGGGTAAATAATACCTAAAAATGGTCCGGCATAATCAATAATTTTATCCACTCCGTTTACCGCTAGTACAGCAGCGAATACACAAGTAGCAATAACAATAGTTTTGTAGCTTACTTTCCCTTTCGTCAAATGGCTAAAAAAAGTTCCCGTAGCACATACCAAAGCAATTGCTGTCGTTAGACACGCTAAAGCAATACACAGTGATAAAGCAATAGTTCCTTGAGATCCTAGGACGTGATTGGAGATATACAATAATAATTCGGTTCGTTTTAAATCTGTGTTAGACGGATAACCTGAAGTAGCACCAAGATAAACCAATCCTCCATAGATAAACAAAAGACAACTTGTAGCTACGGCCCCAGACAAGAAGGTTATTCTTGTTTTTGATTCTTCCGAGGTATATCCTTTTGCTTTTACAGCAGAAATGATAATGCCCGCATAAATAACGGAGGCTAATACATCCATCGTTTGGTATCCTTCAGCAAAACCTTTACGGAAAGATTCAACTGCACCAATTCCAGTATCTACAGTTGACTCCAATGGATGAAGTACTCCCATAACAATCATAATAGCCAGTATGATTAACAATAAAGGAGTGAGGTATTTTCCGATAATATCCACCACTTTGGAAGGAGATATTGACAAAGTTAAGGTCACTGCGAAGAATAAAATGGAGGAAATGACAGGATTAAAATTTGGCCAAATCGGCAATAGACCAACTTCAAAGGTAGTTGCTGCTGTACGAGGAATAGCAACCAGTGGCCCAATACTCAAGATAATTGCTGTAGCTAAGATGATTCCAATTGTTTTATTAATTCGTTTCCCTAAATCGGTAAATTCATCTCCAGAAAACAAAACCGCTAGTATTCCTAAGAAAGGAGCTATAATTGCTGTAATAGTAAAGCCAAAAACGGCTGAATCCCATTCCTCTCCAGTTAACAATCCGATAATAGGAGGTAAAATAATATTCCCAGCTCCAAAAAACATAGCGAACAGTGCAAAACCTATCGTTACTATATTGCCAATTGACTTCGTTTTCATTATATTTTTTTAAAATTTATTCAACTCTATTTTATAATTATAAAAGATAATCAAGTATTCACCACCAAATATCATGCTATACTTAAGTGAACTTGAATTTTATTGCACAATATAAAATATTAAGTCAAGATAGCACTATCTTTTTTTTATTATTTAAAAGAAAAAGATAGCTTATATTTCGGCTTCGTATTTTTATTTCACCCTCGTAATATTCTTATGAATACACTGTTTGATACCCCACGCTTACTCGTCCAATCGATTGATTTAGCCCAAGATACTGAAGCTTTGTTGGTTATCCATAATCACCATAACACTATGCGCTGGATTCCCAACAACAAAGCACAATGGACTACAGCGGATTTGGCACAAAAGTATCAGCGCAATACTACCTTGTATCCGCAACAATTAGGGTTATACAAAATTGTACGCAAAGATCAAAATACATCGGTACTAATTGGTGAAATGGGATTATTTCCCTGTACACCATCTACGTTGACAACGCTAGAGATTGGTTACATCTTGCATGAAAAGTTTTGGAAACAAGGATTAGCGACAGAATTACTTCAAGGTTTAGATCTTTTCATTGCGCAATCTCTACCACATACGATTATTCGCGCTCAACTCTTTGACGAGAATATAGCTTCTAAAAACTTACTCGAGCGTTGTGGATATCAATATGATGGAGTCGAGCCACTTCCAGGGCAATACCGAAAGCTCATTTACAGCAAACAGATTATTCGTTGACATGATCAATAACCCGATTAAATTCTTTGACTATATTTTTGACTGGTTTAGAGAATAAATCTCCTTTCTAGGGGGGATATGAATTCCGCTATCAATTTTTTCTATCCTCAATTTTCTATTTCCATTTAGGCGGAAATAAACAAATAAGAAGAAAAATCTCTTATTTGAAAAGAAGGAGATTGTAAGTTCACTCTATATGGTTACTTCTCCAGTTGTTTTCGTTGTACACATTAACTCGATGCTTTTAGTAAAACTAGGATGTATCGGGGCAACACAGCATTCTTGCATCCTTTACCTCATTTTTCGTTCACTCTCCCCCTATATCTGTACAATTTTATATAGAAAATAGCCTTCTTTAATAAAAGACATAGCTGTCAAAAAGACTTCTCTTTTTCTTTTTAGAAGTAAAACTCCTAAACTATTTCCCTACATTTTTAAGACTTGACAGGGTAAAAACTTAAAAAGTACTAGTAAAAAACTCCATTGACGATACTAAATTGATCTATTTACAAAAAAAATTGGTCTACTAGATTTTAAAATAGCGAAAAACATAATTAAAACAACTTAAATCACGAATAAACATTAAATATCTAAATATTTTAAATAAAAAAACTAAAAAACACAACAAATAACAACATTTCATCAAATCTAACACTGTAATTATATATATTTTTACAAATAACCAAAAAACATAATAGTATACACGCATTCAAAAAGCATTCAGAAAACTAGTATTAAGAAAAACGAAGCGAAAAAAATGACGTACTTAACCCCTACACTCGAACTAGAACTACTTGATAAAGAACCTATCCCTTTACACGAAACGAATTCGAATGAATTCGCTGTTTATTCTCAAAAAGAAGGAAAGGAACACTTAATTTCTTATAATCTAAAAACACATTATAAGGTTTCTTATTTAAATGGAAATAGTAAATTATTTTGCGGCACCGAGATGCGAGAATTTTTTGGACCTATCCTATTTTTCTCCAATCCATTATCTACTTATACCTTAGAGCCCACATCAGAATCTCCGGACGGTTTTTTCTGTTTGTTTACCAATACGTTTCTCGGGTACCAGAGCAATGAAATTCGCTCTACCTTAAAGACATTGCAAACCACTCCTATTTATTCCTTAACGAAGGAACAAGATAAAATGATAAAGAGTTTGTTTGAGAATATTCTTTTAGAGCAACAGCAAGACTATCCGTTAAAGCAAGAAATTTTGCGTAACTATATTGAGATTATTATTCATCAGGCTAATAAACTAACGGGAGAATTTACCTTTTCAGAGAAGCGCAATGCATCTAATCGGTTATGTTCCCAATTTTTGGAGCTCTTAGAAAAGCAGTTTCCTATTACGCACAAAGAACAAACAATTCGCCTAAGAACGGCAACAGATTACTCAGCGATACTAGAAGTTCACACCAATTATTTAAACTATGTTGTCAAACAAACTTTTGGTAAATCGACAACTGCGTTAATTCAGGAACGTATACTCATTGAGGCGCAACGCTTATTAAAGAACTCCGAATTAACTGTGGCAGAAATTGCTTTTTCTTTGGGGTTTGAATATGCAACCTACTTTTCAAGCTTTGTAAAAAAGTATACGGGATATTCTCCCAAGCAACTGCGTAAATAAGAGGCGTTTTTTCCTATTTTCAATAACCATTTATTCATTTATTTAATACAAAACGAGCCGTTCCTTTTTGGAATAGCTCGTTTTATCTTCTTCTATTTTTCGCATTAGTCTGTACATGACTACTACCTCAATATCTTTTTTTACTCTCTAGGAAAATCAGGCCTTGGCATTTTATAATAACTGCCCGATAACGATTCGAGAAAAGCGACAATCGCTTTTATTTCTTGTTCGTTTAGTTCTAAGCGTTTCATCAAAGAATCCGTAACGGGAAAAAGAGGATCTATCATCTTCTCTTCCGGAGTTGGATCAATCATGTGCATTCCACTATTATAGAGATTTACAATTCCCTCTAAATCATCCATTAATCCATGATGCATCCATGGTTTTGTAAGAAGTAAGTCTCGCAAAGATGGGGTTTTAAACTTACCAACATCTTCTGCTTGCTTTGTATAATGGTAACGTCCAAGGTCTTCATATTCTCTTTTGTAATACGTCAACCCTATATTGTGAAAGGACTCATCTGTTAAATACTTCCCATGATGGCAGTTCATACACCCTGCCTTTGTGCGAAATAAATGCATCCCATAAATCTCTTGATCGGATAAATATTGATATTCACCTTGAATAAACTTATCAAATCGACTTGGTTGGCTTTTTATTGTTTTTTGAAAAGTTGCCACTGCACCAACGATACGTTCATAGGTGATCTCATCATCTCCATACGCTGCTTTAAACAAGGGCAGATAGCCTTTAACTTTCTTCAATTTAGCCGCTAGTGTTTGAATATTCGTATCCATCTCATGATGCGCGGATAAAGGACCTATCATTTGTTCTTCCAACGTAGAGGCTCTTCCATCCCAAAAATAAGACGTACGCGTCGCAATATTATAGAGTGAAGGAGTATTACGCGCACCTAATAAATGGTCATTTCCCAAAGATACTTGCCGGTGATCTGTCCATCCCATTTCTGGATCATGACATGAACTACACGATATTTGGTTGGATTTCGATAATTTAGGATCGAAAAACAGCGCTTGTCCCAACGTGACTTCTGGTAATTCTAATGTATCATAGTACAAGGTGTCAATAGACAAGGCTTCAAATTCTTTCCACGCAACACTTTTATCGACTACAGGAGAAGGCCATTGTTCCATTGGTTTTTTATACTGATTGATGATTTCAGTATAAGGAGCGTTTTTATTACTTTGGAAATTTGTAGCTATAAAAAAAAACAACAATGCTCCACTAATGACTCCTATTTTTCTTCTTCTATTTTTCATTTTAAAAAGTAATTCCTAGACTTACGAGTATGCTGCTATTCTTGCTGAGTTTATCAAAATGTTGATACTTATACTCTCCTGTAACAAAAGCATCAACAAAACCAGGTAAAGCAAAGTCATACTTAATTTTATAACTGCCCATCCAATAATCAGCTATTTGCACTTCATAGTTGTCTAAGAGCATTTGATTAATCGCATTACTAACTCCATAGGTCAATATTGCCTTCTCATTTTGAACTTGCTTTTGTTGTAAACTAGGCTCAACAGTCAGCAAACTTCCATTCCTAAAAGTATGCAACCACTGCGCATGTACACCAAAATTAATAGATTGAACCTCCGTTTTTGAATAGGGTTGCGCATATCGTTCTATTTGTTGCGTCCATCCTACAAAGGGCCAAACACTATATTCGTTGCGAGATTCTTGATATTTCCACACACCGCTTAGCTGAACTTGACTCTCTTCATATCGATATCTTTCTTCTTGGCCGATCTTTATAAAATTGGTTGTTGTTTCATTGACAAATAGGTTTTCGGTGCCCTTTCTGGTTTGTTTACTTCCATAAAAAAGTACGCCTACTGTTGTCGTATTGAATTCAAACCATTTTCCTGCGGTTAGTTTATATAAGATATCTTTTGCTTTTGAAGCTTGTACGTCGTAGAATTCAGGTAGTAACTTTTCAAAGTTAAACACGTGTATTCCACCCGTTAAAAACCACTTATTTTGTTGTGTTTCATAAATTTGAAACGAAGTTCCATACTTCCACCCATCGTAAAAAGCTTGTCTGCGTTTTCCTTTGAGTAGGTTATTGAAATTTCCCATACCGTTCATTTCATAGATTACGGGAAAGCCTGTAGGGCTATAGAAACTCATATTGTGTTTTTGCGTATATTTTTCAATCTCTAGTTGGATTCCTATCGAGAAGTTTTGATCAAAATTACGACTCCCTCCAAGACTTCCTCCGACTTGGGTTGCCAGGTTTTTTGGTCGTGGATCTACATTTCTATATTCTAGTTTTGCCTTGTAAAATCCTGAAACTCCTATATTATATTTTCCTATTTGCTGTACGTACCCTCCTTGAATCTCATAATTTTCAAATTTCATATCTCCCCCAACACTATCCGCCACTACATAGGGGAAGATTAATTCATAATCTGCACTTTCATTCCATTGGATATTTTGTCGTTTTCCTTGGTTATAAGACGCATTTCCCCAAACGGCACTCTTTTCGTCTAAACGATTAAACGCATTTGCACGAAAAAATAAGCGCTCGACATTCTTACCTTCTTGTGCTAGTGTTGTTGATTTTTTACTTACTTCTTTTGACAAATCAAAAGAAGTAAGATTATACTGTCTATAATTTAGATATGCCGCTGGATTATCATACAGCGATTTACGAAACTGATATATAACATCCTGATTATCTTTGATCTTTAATGCTAGTGAATCTGTCTGTTGCCCATAGGTCCAAGCGAAAGTAAAAAAGAAAAAAAGACTAATTCCCCAATGAGAGTGCTTCATCTTACGCTACTATTTTATTTAAATAAGGAAGGTTTCACTGCTGGCTGAAAATCTACTTTAGAATTGTTTGTATCTTTTAAAATATTCAATCCTTTGTTATTTTGACCGATTGTGAATCTGCGCACTGCTTTTCCATAGCGTCCTTCATCACCGGTGTGTTGTGTTACATAGGTGTATCCCATATCCAATGCTGGAGAAGTTACATTCCATAAATATTCTGAGGCTGTTCCCAGGTTTACAACATCCATTACCCAGCTATTTGGAATCTTTAAGGCTGAATCATCCATGGGATAACGTTCTCCATCAAAAACAAAATCATAGGTAAAATCATATAGATTTTCAACGATTAAGCGATCAGCAGTCATTCCTTCTGGCAATTGAATTAGAGCATAGGCGTAACTTCCTTGTATATTAATGACTAATTCATCGTATATGTTGATCATATTTTTTGCTTTTAATCCAACTACATCATGTACACCTTCTCTATAATTTTGAAAATCAGCATTCGTTAAATCAATTGAATTTGCATTATACTCTTTGTGATTAATGGCATTTTCAGCAAAGATTACAGATTGACCTGGCTCAACCGGATGTTCGTTTCCTTTTCCAGGGAATTGTAAAACGACTCCTACAGAAAATGCTTCATCCATAACATTTGGCGTATAGTCTTGTTTTTCGTTTGTCATAAACTTAGATTGTGCAAATAACAAACCGTCTAAATACAATACCTCATCTGAATTATTAGTGATTTTAAAATATTGATCCATCGTGTATTGATTTCCTTCTGGTGTTTTACTTCCGGCAAAGAATATTTCTTCAATTACAAAGCCTGAGCTAGTACCTTTGAAAATAAGATCAATAGGTTGTGTCATTTCACGACCAGAAACAATCACACCTTTAATGAAGTTGCTGACTTTGCTCTCTTCCAATACACCATTCACTAAGTGAGTAATCACTCCTTCCACACTGATATCATAGGTTCCTGTAGGTAGTGCTTTTTGTATTTTTTTATCCGCTTGATAAACAAGCGTTGTTTTTGCATTTGAATTTAATTCTATCAATTGAAGCGTAAGCTCTTTTATATCCTCCATTTTGGTATCTTTCGGATCATTGATTAAAAAGGTAACTAACGTTTGTTCGTTTCCTTGGCTATTGTCATCAGAAGAACAAGCTTGTAGTCCTAAAACAACAAGTAAAAGGGTTACCAACTGTAATAATCTTGTTTTCATTTTTGTATTTGTATTTATAGATTAAAATTAATTTCCATTCCAAAATAAGGGTCTTGTAATCCCTTTCTGTTGATTTTAGCTCCATTTACAACATAGGGAGCATAGTAACTAAAGAGTTTATTTGCGAACATGGCTACTCTGATTTGCTTATTTCTAAAACTCTTGGACAATTTTAAATTAACATCCATAATCATAGGCGTGCGATTTTTTTTGTTTGCCAAGTCATTTTGAGGAATAATCAGTTGTTCCAATAGGGTTCCCTGTGCTTGTACTGCATCAAAGGGTAAGAGTTGCCCGTCTGTATCGACATAATAGGATGGAATCCCATTCAATGGTTCGTTCTTTCTCAAATAATACCAATTCATTTGAAAAGAAGTAGAGAATTGCATATCCAACTTCGGAATATAAGTATCAAAGAAAAGGGTCGTATTTAGTTGTTCATACTGACTCTTTGGCTCCATTTCTTCATATAGTCCTAGATACGGGTAAGGTTTACCATTGATATTGGCGTCTGATTTTCCTCGACGATATGAGGCAGAGCTATTGCTGTATTTTGTTCTAAACCAAGCGCCATTCATTGTAATACGCGTATTGATTACAGGAATTCTATTGGAACTGTATTGAAATTCAATTCCTTCTTTATCGGTTCTACTACCATTACGCGATACATTATATAGAAAATTTTCTTGAAACTCTTGATAAGGTAAATCTTCTTTATGAGGTGCTTGGGTAACTTTATCGTGGTCAATACCCGAAACATCATATTTTTTGTATTGGTACAGTCCATATTGATTCATTGTACGAAATCCATTGTTCATTTTTTCCGAGAACACCGTCACAGATAACTGATGAAATCCCCAATCAACATCTACTCTTGCTTCAATTTTAGTATTTAAGGCTGGAGTTAACTGTGTATTTTGTGGATTAAATACTGTGGTTTTATAATTTACTACACGGTAGGCTGGATTACTGTGAAAATAAGAAAGCTGCTGTATGTCTTTGTAGAATAGTTCAGGATAAAGTAAGTTTAAATCAGGGAATAATCGCTGTTGTCCCCATCCCAGGGTCAGGTCTATCTTCGTTTCTTTTGTTGCTAAGAAAAATGGAGGTAAAGTCCATTGCAGATTTACTCGTGGATCGACATACGCTTTGCCGCTCATTGCGAAATCACGAGATAAATTTTGCATGATAGATCCACGAACCCCTAAAGCAAGTGTCAACTTGTGTTGTTCTATTTTTGTTGTTGCGATGTGTTCGGCAAATAATGCAGTTGTCACATAAGCGGGTATCTCTTTATACGCTCTATTTCTATAGGCAGATGTTGGATCTAAGGGTTTATAAGGATTATATACTTGCCCCTTTCCGTTATTTTTACTGTACTGCCAGTCGACACCTAAGCGTACATCTGCAGCAATACTTGCTTTTTCATAGTGAAACGAGCTAATTAATTTAGCAAAAACATCAAGTGGTTTTCCTTCTACTGTTCCTTTTGCAACGTAACTTGCTGCAGGATAGAACCCATCAAATTCGCCTTCTATCTTTGATAAAGGTAAGGCCGTAGCTCCTTCTAACTGAACAAATTTTGTTTCACTGATTTTATCAAATCGCTGATTTAATGTGGTCTGTAATTCAATTCCTTTAAAAAAGGATTCGTTGTTATTTTCGTAAGTAAAACTTGTGCTAATGCTGTAGAATTGGTTGTCAACTTTATATTCATTTACTCCTGTTAAGTCAATATCTGGATCCGATTTTGATTCATCTATTGAGGCGGTATAACTGACATTAGACACCCAAGAAAAAAGATTGCCATTTGCCAAGTATTTATCTTTACTCAAGCGCAAAGTTCCCGTTAGTCTGTTGTAATTTTCTAAATCATTTCGCGGTTCTGGTGTTGCGCGAAGATAATCTACTCCTAGATTTACTTTAAAGCTATTATCTTTGGATTCAAATCCTTTACCTACAGCAAAAAGCTTGCTGTATCCATCCGCTTTAAAACGGGCTTGCCAAGCTGAATATCCGCTTTTCTTCGTGATTTTGACCACTCCAGATGTAAGATTACCATATTCAACAGATGGAATCCCTCTGATGATTTCCACTTGTTCAATCTGATCTGTAGAAATAGTTCGCATATCTACTCCTGAGCTTACACTGATTCTTTTATTCACAGCAGATCCAACATTATCTAAGAAATTATAGGTATATTGTAAGTTAGCTCCTGAATTCAACTGTGCTCCATCGACAACAAATAGTGTACCTAAGGCATGGGTGTCGTATTGCCTACTTCCCACTCCTCCAGTATTTAATTCAGCGCGACTTACCTCTCGCAATTGTATTTTATTTACTCCACTAAGGTATGGATCTTGCGCTCTTCCTCCAGGAATAAGCTCCATTAGATCTGCAAAACTAGAGGGTTGCAAATGCTGCATCGCTCTTTGATTAATGACTGAAGTACTCGTTAATCCAGTTCCTTCTTTCGCTGTGATCACAACTTCTTCCAATTGATTGGTTACTGTATGGAGTACAACATTAATCGTTTGATTTTCAAAAATGGTTATTTGTTGTACATAAGGAAAATAAGTGACATGTTGTACTTCTATACTATATTGATCGGGCTGCACGTTTACGGTCACCTCTCCCTTTTCATCGGTTACTTCATAGAAAGTTGTCTTTTCATTTTTTACAGCGACAACAGCAGTATGTATAGCACGTGCCTCTTGATCTACTACTTTAACTAATACGGAAGAAGTTGTTTGCTGACTATAACTAGAACAGTACAGCAAAAAAATAAATAAAGTAAAAATTAATTGGTTCGATTGTGTGAATTGAGTAAGGTATTTAAACATCACAACATAATTTAGTGGACTGCAAATGTATTATCTAAAATCATTCTAAACAATATTATTTAGAACTATTTTAAATATTTTTTCACCTGTTAAAATACACATAAAAACCTACCTATCAATATGTTAAAAAAAATAAACCTAGGATAAATTTTTCTAAATTCCACTCAAAAAGAATACAAAAAAAGAGATTATTTAATCATAATCTCTTTTAAATTAAAATTTTTAATTCTACATTGCTCCGATGCGTTTGTTCAAAACAATATAAATAGTAGCATGCGGAGTATTCGATCTTTTTTCTATTGGATATAAACGAAGTATATCGGATAGAAACTTTCGTAATAAAGACCTAATTAGCCTATTATTTTGACTATGCAAATCCTTTTACTCTCTTGGAAAATCAGGTCTTCTCATTTTATATCGGCTACCCGATAAAGATTCTAAGAAAGCAACAATAGCTTTCACTTCCTCTCGGTTTAACTTTAGTGGTTGCATGAGTGAATCTGTTACGGGATATAAAGGATCCGCCAATTTTTGTTCTGGCTTTGGATCAATCATATGCATGCCACTGTTGTAAATATTGACGATTCCTTCTAGATTATCGAAAAAACCGTTGTGCATCCAAGGTCGAGTTAGCAGTAAGTCACGCAAAGATGGAGTTTTAAACTGCCCTACATGATTGGGATCTTTCGTGATATTATATCGCCCTAAATCTTCAAATTTTCTTTTATAATAAGTCAATCCAATATTGTGAAATTGATCATCCGTTAAATCCGGACCATGATGGCAATTCATACAGCGTCCTTTGGTTCTAAACAAATGCATCCCGTAGATTTCTTGGTCCGTTAAGGCATCGTATTTACCATCGACAAAAAGATCAACTCGACTCGGCTGGCTTTTAATTGTTCGTTGAAAAGTAGCCAAAGCTCCCACAATGCGTTCATAAGTAATGATTTCATCACCATATGCTGCTTTAAATAAGGGTTTATACCCCTCTATTTTCTTCAACTTTTCAGGCAATAAATCAACATCCATCGCCATTTCATTGTGCGCGCTAAGTGGTCCACTGGCTTGTTCTTCTAAGCTTGTTGCTCTCCCGTCCCAAAAGAAAACCGTGCGATTTGCGATATTGTATAAGCTAGGCGTATTTCTCATCCCTTCTAAGTGATCATGTCCAAGCGCTACGCCTCTTCGATCGGTCCATCCCATGGCTGGGTCATGACAGGTGCTACACGAAATTTGGCTTGACTTGGATAATTTTGGATCAAAAAAAAGCATTTTCCCCAAAATAACTTCAGGCACTTCTTGGGTAGTAAAAAAAGCCGTATCACGTTGAATACTAACAAATTCTTCCCAATCTACTCCTTCGTCAATTGTTGGTTTTGGCCACGCTGATATCGATTGTTTATAACTATCAATAATTGCCTTGTATTCTGGGTCACTTGAATTCAACAATTTCGGTGCCTGTGTAAAACTTAACAGTCCCCCGAGGCTCAAAAAAAGGGCAATGATTAGCTTCTTATTCATGTTTTTGTTGCTCAATTAAAACGTCACCCCTAAGGTTACGCTTACATAGTTGTTTTGTTTATTTGTTTTAAAATCCATCTGATGGTAGCTTATCGCTACAAACATCGGGGCTTTTTCTATTTTTTCTAGGGCATACTTGACTGTTGCACCCCAATACATATAATCTGTCGATAAGTATTCAAAGTCATTCAATAGCCATTCTTTCATTGCTGGTTTGGTTGTCTCAAAATTCAGCTGGTTGCTGGCTTGACTTGTTTTTCGATAAGTAAAGGTTGGTAGCACTGCTACGGTTGTCGTTGCAGTTAACGTTTGAGTATAGGCTAAATTTATTCCATAATACGCATATGTAAAACTTTGTTTTGTATTGGCTTCTTGGAGCAATTCGGTTGTTTTTTGGTGCTTCCAAAAAGGTTGGATTACTAGCTGACTTTTTTCTCTATTTAGCTCATAGCTTCCTTCAACGAGATGGTTGGTATCCGTGTACTTATACATTTTTTTCTCCATTAGCTTGGTTAAACCTGCTGCGTCATTATCTGTATAATAAACTTCAATCCCTGTTTTCTTCCCTTTGGAATACTTGTACTTCAGTCCAATTTGATCCTTGTCTAGCTTAAAAAATTTCAAGAGATACACGTTGGAATACGTTTCTTCCAATCGATTCGTTTCTGCATTATTGTCTGAGTTTTTCAAGGATGTTCCAGTACTAAATCGCTTGAGTTTTGATGCTCCCTTACTTGCTCCAACAATAAAGTTAAGCGATTTATTCTCGACATCCATTCCGTATTCATACTTGTTGCGTTCAATTTCTGTTCCCGTACTTTTTCCGCTAAAGTATCTGCTCCACGTTCCCAGTCCATTCATTTGATATAAAGCTGCACGTTGGGTTTGATTAGCAAAAACAATCTTTGTATCTTGGGTATAGTTAGCAAATAATCCATGGGCACTAACCATCCAATCTTTGGTAATATCATAGCCAATTCCTCCTTTTAGTTGCATGTGAGAAGAAATGCTTTTGGGCCTTGGATCTCTACTCTTATATCCTAAATGCGCTTGATAGCTTGCCTCTATTCCCAAGGAAAATCGCTGTATTTTTTTGGCATATCCTCCAGCAAATTCATAGGCTTCATATTTCATACTGTTGCTTGTGGAGTCCGCGAGTACATAAGGTCCCAATACATCTACATCGAGATTATTATTCCACTGCATCGCTTTTTGTGTGTTTTTTTGATACCTCACATTTCCCCAGACCCTGCGGTTATTGCTCAATTTCTTATAGGAGGACGCGGTAATTTGAACACCATCTATACCCGAGCCTTCTTGTAAGGGGTATAACTCCTTTTTATCCTGTTGATAACCAACAAGAATATCAGAAAATGAGAAATCACTATAATCCAGTTGATGTACTGGATTATAGTAATAGTCTCTTTTAAAGTTTTGTTTGGATTGTTGTTGGAGTATCATGCGATCATACGTGAACAAGCTATCTTGTGCTTGTATACTTCCTACCGCACTAATGAAAAACAACAGCCAAAAAATAGCATACTTCCTCAAGATTACACTTTATTAATGTACAATTCCGTTTCTAAAACTTGCTTCTGAGTCACGAACAAAATCGATGGTAGAATTGTTCGTATCTTTGTACATATTCTTTCCATTTTCCATTTTTCCGATTACTTTACGGCGAATTGAATTTCCAAAACGCGTTGGATCCGACATAATTGTACCACATCCTGTCCAACCACTATCAATAGAAGCATCCAAGGTATTGTGTACCCATTTTTCAGTAACTGCCGAGTTCACCCCATCTAGAATCCAAGTATTCATTATTTTTAATGTTTTTTTCTTGGTAATATTTCCAGCTTGATTTAAATACTCGTATTCATATACATAATCAGCATTCCAGTTTTCTACTGATACACCTTCTGGGAAACGAGCAATCGCATAACTTTCTGCCCCTTGGTTATGTAAGAAGAACATATTGTAATTCATTTGGGTATAAATCACAACAACATTAGGCACGGCTGGATTATCCACTTGACCTAAATGAGGATTATCTAAATTAGGGAATTCGTAATCTGCACCACTTAAATCAAAAGCAGGAATATTAGCTTTCTTGTGATTTTGAGCCATATCGGCAATCACGATAAAATCACCCGGTTGTACCTCTTTCGAATAGGCTTCAGGAATCATTAAAACCGCTTGTACAGCAAAAGCTTCGCTTTTAATATCTGGTGTTACATTGTGGTTAAGTGTCGTATTAAATTCAGATTGACAAATTAACAATCCTCCAGTTTTTAAAACTTTGTCTGTATTATTTGTCAATTTAAAATAACGTCCACTGTTATAGGGTTTTCCTTCTGTTGTTTTCACCCCAGTAAAGAACACCTCTTCAATAATAAAGTCTTCACTAAATGCTTTGATAATTAAATCAATTACAACCGCTTGCTCATCTTGTACTAAATCAACCGCAGCATTTCCTCCTACTTCAACTTCTTCTCCGTTTTTCAATACCACTTTTCCGTTTACTGAAATTTTATACGATCCTTTATCTAGGATAATAGCCGTTGTTGGTTCTGTGATAACTTTATCTCCTTTTGCTCCTGAGTTTGTCTCTAGGAAATCTATCGTTAAGTTTGTTACTGATTCAATATCTGCTCCTTTAAAAGAGATATTTAGTGTGCTTTTTTGCTTTTTTGTATTTTCAATGCTACTGTCATCACTGCTACAGGCTGTTGTAACAAATGCCACGCTTAATAGCGCGAAACACAAGGTAATTAAACTTTTTTTCATTTTGATTTATGTATTAAAAATTATAAGTAAGTTCCATTCCAAAATAAGGGGTTGTCATGTCTTTTCGATATATTTTGGTCTTATTAAACGTATAAGGGCTCATATACGCATACAATTTATTGACGAATAGCGAGGCTTTTATATCCTTGTAGATTCGCTTGGATACTTTTAGATTGACGCGAATATCAAACGTGTAATGTCTATTCATGTTCTCTGTTGTCGAGACATTGCGCACCAACCATTGTAAATACCCATCTTTTCGATCAGCGTCTGTATAATCATGTAGTACACCATCTGCTCCAAAATAGCTGATGGGTTGATCTTCTTTCCATTCACGAGTATCGCTATTAAATAAAACGCCTTGGAAAGAAGCCGAAATATTCATATCTAAAGCAGGCAAGTAAGTATCTACAATTAGGTTGTAATTCATCCCGTTGACCTTATTACCATCATCACTTTTATAAACCCCAACAAAAGCATAATCTTCTCCCGCTAAGGATTTACTTGGTTTTTCCTGAACAGGCACTGAATTAATATAGACCGTTTTAAACCAAGCTCCACTTAGGGTAAATCGGGTATTAATCCCTTCGAATCGCGGGGAACTATATCCAAATTCAATTCCCTGTTTATGGGTACTACTTCCATTTTCGCGTTTGGTTATACCTTGCAAAACCGCACGCTCTGTATAAGGTAGTTCTTCTAACACAGGTTTGTCAGTCAAATTCTCTAGATCAATTCCAGAGGTATCATATCGTTTGTATTGATAGATTTTATAGTTCAAAACGCCGCGGAAACCATTGGACATTTTCTCGTCAAAATAGGTAATAAAGAAATCGTGTTTCGCATAGTTCAGATCCAGTCGAATTTCTTTTTTCACATTCTTAGCAGCCATCAATTGATGGTTGGTTACATCTTCTACATAGGTCATATAGTTGACGGATTGATAGTCCGAATCAACCGGTCTAAAGTTTAATTGAGTAAAATCGAGGTAAGTTTTATTAGGATACAGCATTAATCCGGTGGGTTGTTTATACAATTCCCCATACCCTAAGGTTACATCCGTTTTCAATACCTGATTTCCTAACTTGATTGTAGGTAGTCCCCATTGGAAAATAAAACGAGGTTCGACATACACCTTTTTACTCAAATCAAAGTTGTGATTAAGTCCCAACATTTTTGATACACGAATTCCCCCATAAAGTCCAAGGTTGTGCTCCCCTATCCATGTGCTCATTTTGTCTCCAGCAAAAAAAGCTAGGTTTTGATACGCTGGAATATCTTTATACGCACGCGGTCTCGTTGTAGATTTCGTGGAAGGTGGAGTCAAAAGGTCATACATTTCCCCGCGACCATAATTATGGGAATATTTATAATCAATTCCTGCTTCACCCTCATGTTTCAGCACTCCCGTTTGAAAGCCTAAATTTGTTTCTAATTTTCCATTCGCATTTAAAGGGCGTCCTTCTGTCTTGGTACGAGACACAAAACTAAGTTCTGGGAAATACCCCTCATTTACCCCTTGCTCCGTGGCAATTGACACAGAAGTAGGTCCGCCATATTGGACAAATATACTTTGTTTAATGTCTTCGATGCCCTGATTGATATTGGTAGTCAGTTTAATATTTTTTAACCACCCTCCAGATTGAAACTTATAATCGAAATTATTAGAAAAACTAATCTTTTGGCGTTGATTCTGATAAGAATCGGTAGCTAAATATCCTGTATCTGGATCTACTTTTACTTCATCTATATTAACACTATAATCCAAATTAGATCGCCATTCCAGTGTATGTTCTCCAAGCGTAAACACTTTTTTGGATCGAATAGAGGCGTTAACTCTTTTATAGGTTTCATACACATCGCGAGGATCGGACAAAGCATCTAAATAGTCAAGACTTGCATTTAAACTCCAAGTGGGCGTTACTTCAAATCCCTTCGCTACATAATAGGATTTACTGTAGCCATCTGCTTTAATACGGGCTTGCCATTTGGTATAGCCACTTTTTCTGTGAATCAGGACGAGTCCAGAAGTTAAATCACCGTAGCTTACCGTTGGAATACCCCGTATGATTTCAACGCTTTCGATATCATTGGTTGACAGCGTACGCATATCCACCCCTAACCCATTGGTATTTCTTTTTCTTACCGCCCCTTGATCATCTTTCACCGCTTGTAACATATCCATATTGGAATTCAATACATTTCCATCCATGACAAACTGTACTCCTAAAGAACTCGTTGAATAGCCTGAAATACTCGATCCAAATTCTCGAATTCGAATGACATTTGTACTGGTTAAATTGGGTGTTTTTGCCAATCCTCCTGGTAGAAGTTCCATTAGATCTGCAAAACTTGAGGGTTGCAGGTGTTCCATGGCTTTGCGATTAATCACTGATTTGGTTGAAAATCCTTTTCCTTCTTCCGCTGTGATAATCACTTCTTGTAATTCTTTCACCAACGGGACTAAGGTTACTTCTATTGTTTGTTTACCAATAATATTTTTGGATACTTCTTTACTGTGATAAGCAATATGAAAATAAGCCACTTGGTATTGTCCAGGTGCTACACGAAGATGAGTTCTTCCTGTTTCATCTGTCAACCCCATATACTGATGTAGATTATTTCGCATTGTTACGGTGGCTTCCGCAATCCCTTGTTTGTTTTCATCTACAACCTGTATTTGAACGTCCAAGGCCTGTTGTGCCAAGACACTACATGTAAAGAAAAAAAACAAGTAAAGTAAATTTACTTTACTGATTATAAAGCGTTTATTCGTACTATGCATCACCCCGTGATTTTAATCTTTTGAGATGCAAATGTATTTTGTATCTATCTGATAAACAACTTATTTAGACTAATTTGAAACAATGAAATGTTAATTTCACAAACTGCACTTATTTTCAAAAAAACCATCTCTTTTTCACAAGAACTTTGCTAAAATATTATATCCTTTTTGATGTATTCAAAAGCGCATCAAGGTAAAAAAACCAATCTTGTTTTTTTTATACATTTTTTAACAGTTACTCTTGCTAGTTTCATAAAAAAACAAGTTCTAATTTGCTGAAAATGAGGTTAAATGCTGCCTATATCTCCAATAAAACAGGACTCATAGTGGCTATTTCTGCCTGTTTTCTCTAAGATTACTTTAAAACGAACGCAATCGGAAAAGAAATACAAGTAGCATATACCTTTCCCCTAAGCTTTACTATCTTTACACTTACAATCCTAAAAAAAGCGAATTAGAATAGTATAAAATAGCCTATGAAAACAGTACCTACCCCCGAATGGTTCGCTCTTTATGAGCAAAAGAAGGAGGGCTTACACGCTCCCACCGATTTTAATCATTATTTTAGTGCAACTGAAATTTGCGAGCGAAAATTATTTCACCTCAACCTAGGAGACTTAGCCTTTCCAACGGGTCAAATTATTGTTCGAGATCCCTTAGTGTATTTGCAACGTGATGCACAACCCTATTTTACTACTATTCCTCCAGGAAAATATCCTTTGTCCATCTTAGTCATGGAAGTAGAAGAAGATCATTTTCGCTATGTAGCTTTTCGCTTAAAAGTGACCTCCAATCAAGCTGTTACTCATTATGAAGCCTTACTTGGGCATGAAAACTTATCCGATTTTGAGGAAGGGGAATATTTTGGATTCAATGTAGATGCAGGATTAGCTACGATTGTTGATGAACAGACCAAAGAAGCTTACTGTGCCTTTGAACAACAATGGCTAGCAGCCCATCCAGGGGGCAATATATATGATGATTATTTAGCGGCTGAATTCAAGAAGAGCTATGAAGAACATCCGCAATACCAAAGGCCTGGTGGAGATTGGATTAATTTTGCCATACCTGATACAGATTTAACGATTCCTATGATTCAAAGTGGCTACGGAGATGGGACTTATCCTGTTTATTTTGGGTATGATGCGGCCAACGACGTTTGTGAAATCATCGTTCAATTTGTCGATATTGAACTGACATTTGAAGATGAAGATGAAGATAAAGCATAAAAAAAGTCGCCTAATGGCGACTTTTTTAATCATATCGAATTGCCTTAACTGGCGATATTTTCGTAATTAAATAAGAGGGAATCAACAAAACCAACATAGCAATCAACACCACTCCTACATTAAGTAAAATCACATCCGTGAGACGAATTAAGACAGGAGCTTCTCTTACGTAATAAGAGGTAGGATCTAATTTAATAACTCCTGTATATTTTTGCAGGAAGAGCATGCCCAAACCAATAGCATTTCCATACAAAAGTCCTTTGCCAATAAGATAAAAGGCATTGTACAAAAATATTTTTCTCACAGTCCAGTTTGTTGCCCCCAAGGCTTTTAGCATCCCAATCATTTGCGTGCGTTCTAAAATCAAAACTAATAGAGCAACAATCATATTGATGGAGGCTACGGCAATCATAATGATAATGATTACCTTAATATTAAAGTCAAACATATCCAACCAACCAAAAATATTCTCATACTTTTCTACAATGGTTTTACTGTCTACTGTTGACGGTAAATTCAAGTAAATCTCACTGCCCTTCTCTTCAATTTGATCAAAGTCTTTCAACAGTACTTCAAATCCTCCTATTTCATTTTCTGTCCAACGGTTTAAGCGTTGTACATGACGCAAATCGCCGAGCACAACATTTTCATCAAACTGCTGTAATCCTGAATTGTATAAACCTACAATTTCAAATTGACGAATATTAGGTACTTTGTTGCCCCAATCTTTCATAAAATAGGTATTGACTTTATCTCCTAGTTTGAATCCCAATCGGTTGGCAATATAAGTGGACATGAGAATCTCATTGCTCATCGATTCCCCAAAAACAGGTAGGCGTCCTTGTTCGAGGTATTCTGCAATTTCATCAAACTGATAGGTCTCGGTTACGCCTTTATATACTATTCCCTCAAAAGCCTGTTCAGTTCGAATAATCCCCGCCTTGGAAGCAAAGGGTTGCACACTGCTTACCCCATCTATATTTTCAAAGGTTGGATAGAACTTTTGATTTAATTCAATGGGTTTTAAAGTGATATCACTAACATTCGAATCATATTTTGTAATGACAATATGACCGCTAAAAGCTGAAATTTTATCTCTAATTTTGTGTTTCAAACCTAAACCAGTAGCCACAGACACCAACATCATGATAATCCCTAACGCAATAGCTGTGATAGCGATTTTAATAATTGGAGCAGAAACACTACTTTTATGGTTCTTTGTAGTTACTAAGCGTTTAGCTATAAAATATTCTAATTTCAACTTTGTTATGGTATCAAATTCAAGAGTCAAAAATACATTATTATTCTTAGTAACGCTATTGATTTATAGTGTAAATTCGTATTCTTTTTCTGTGGAGAAAAGGACAATTACGGCAGATTCCATCTCTACAATTATCGTTGGGGCAGAGAATACTGCTGCATATTTTAATCTTCTTCGACACAAAAAAGTAGGTGTTTTAACTAATCAAACGGGGGTTGTCCGCCAAGATATTTCAACGAATGTGTATACCTCAACGGTTGATTTTTTATTACAACACAAGATTGACGTTACAAAAATATATGCACCTGAACACGGGTTTAGAGGAACGGCTGACGCAGGGGAATTAATCAAGGATGGCAAAGACATCCAAACAGGTTTGCCTATTATTTCTCTGTATGGCAATAGTAAGAAACCATCCAAAGAACAATTAGCAGGTATTGATATTCTAATATTTGATTTACAAGATGTCGGAGCGAGATTTTATACCTATATTTCTTCCTTACACTACGTCATGGAAGCTTGTGCTGAACAAGGCCTTCCGATTTTGGTACTTGATCGTCCAAATCCCAACATTTCCATTATTGATGGACCGACATTGGAAATGAAAAACAAGAGTTTTATAGGAATGCACCCTATACCAACGCTTCACGGGATGACTATTGGTGAATATGCACTGATGATTAATGGTGAAAAATGGTTAACGAACGGTATTCAAGCAGATTTAACCGTCGTTCCCAACTTAAATTACAACAGACAGCTAGATTATTCCCTTCCCGTAGCTCCCTCTCCAAATTTACCTAATGACCAATCCATCAACTTATATGCGAGTTTGTGCTTTTTTGAAGGAACGAATGTGAGCTCTGGACGTGGAACAGATCTGCAGTTTCAAATTTACGGTTCTCCCTTTTTACAACAAATGCCGTTTAGTTTCACTCCCAAGCCAAATACGGGTGCCAAAGATCCAATGAACAACGGCAAGCTGTGCTATGGAGAAAACTTAGCTCATCACCAACCTGTCAAACGACTGGAACTTACCTGGTTGTTAAAAGCTTACCGTCAATCGACAAATAAAGATAAGTTCTTTACGAATTTCTTTATCAAACTAGCTGGAACTGACACCTTAAAACAACAAATTATCGCTGGAAAAACAGAAGAAGAGATTCGTCAATCTTGGCAAAAAGAACTAACGGCTTTTAAGACCATGCGTACTCCTTATTTATTGTATGTCAAGTAATTCTTTTTCATGAAACAACTGCTATTTTCTCGTCGAACCCTGCTTAGTATTGCCATTGCTATTGTAAGTATTACTTCCATTGCAATGCTATTTCTGAGCATTTCCATCAATAGTAGTTATGAAGAAACCTATCAAGACATCATCAAGAAGAGTTTTAACCATCGAAAAAATGCATTAGAGGTCGAATTCAATCTGATTGACAAACAACGAGAGATAGTAAGGGAAGTGGCGCAATCCACTCCTTTGGATCAGCTCAACCTAAAATATGAGATACTCAATGAAATTCAACCACATCATACAATTCCCAGCTACAATTGGTTTATCATTCTAGATGAAACTCATCAAGTTGTATCGCACAACTTAACCCCTACAACAGTTCTCTCTTTAGATACCCCTTTTGTACAACAACTGATACATCAAGACCATCTGTCCAACATCAACAATTTTATTCGTCTTAACTCCAACTTATACTGGGTATGTTGGAATAAAGTACAACGAGAGGATAAGCAAGTCCTAACTGGTTTTATTTTTGATGTAAGAGCTTTACACACGCATTTGACAACCATTGATATTACCACCCCAAACTATGCGTATATTTTCACTACAGATGGTACCTGTATATACCATCCTGAATGGGAGTTAGTGGGCCAAAATATCTTTGCTGTTTCTTCGACGACCAGTCAGGATACAACAGCGAGTAAAAGCCAGAAGGCTGTTCCTCAAGTGGTTCAATCAGAGTTTTTGCAACTCGAAGTCTATCGTTTTTTTACTGCTTTCAACTCTGAAACCTTTAAAGGATACATCAGTATCAACTTTCCGAAAGTCAATGTAGATGAAAATGTAATTCCCTTAAAACGCAATACCTATTTAATTTTTATCAGTTCGATTTCAATCATTTTACTCCTTCTTTATTTCTTTAATGAAGAGAGTAAACGTGCATTTCGCGAAAAAGAGAAACTCGCTGTAGAACAAGAAAAAATGAACAAAGAAAAAGCGTTGATGCAGTTGAAACAGCTAAAAAATCAGATTAATCCCCATTTTTTATTCAATTCACTCCATTCACTTTATATGTTAATTGTACTTGACAGTGAATTAGCACAAAAGTTTACCTTGAACCTCAGTAATACCTATCGTTATCTTATTCAATCCCCTGCGAGTAATTTAGTTGAATTGGATCAAGAACTTAAATTTATCGAACACTATATTGCCCTACAAAGCATTCGATTTCCGAAGGAACTCCATTTTGAAGTGGTGGACAAACGCCATGCCCCTACAAAAACGAAGATTCCTTATTTAGCCCTACAAATTGCAGTAGAAAATGCCATGAAGCACAATATTGCGACACTTGACGCACCGTTGTCAATTCAAATTATCCTAACCAATGAAGAAGTAACAGTAACCAACAATATTCAACTCAAAGAGCAAAAAGAAGAGAGTGAAGGCTTTGGCTTATTTTACATTGCATCTGTCTACCAATATTATCAAATCGAAACCTACCAAGTCTATTCACAAAATGAGACTTTTATTTGTGTATTCCCCCTGCTGAATTGTTAAAATATCCATTCACTCCCAAAATAAATCCACTCACTCCTGAAAATTTTAAGTTTAACGCGAACTGCTATAGCTTTATCCCTCACTTAACTTAAACTTAACATTGTAATGAATCGAAACACGGTTAAACTAAGTATCAGTACTTTAGCTTTACTAGGGTGTTTAACACAAGCGCCAACAGGCTTATTATATGCCAAAGAAAAGAAAACGGAAAAGAAAACGGAAAAGAAGGCAGAAAAAGGCAAGGAGCAAGAAAAGGACTCTACGGATACGAAAGAAAACAATTACGCTGATTTAATAAAAAAAGGGACTTACACTAAAGGACTATTTAACGTTATTCAAGTCAAAACGGATGTTTATTTTGAAATCCCCGATAGTTTATTGAACCGTCAGTTTTTGTTGGTAAACAAGCTTTCCCAAGTACCTTTGGAAATCAATGATGCTGGAGCGAACAAGGGCATGAATTACGAGAATAAATTAATCACCTTTCACAAAGATACTTTAGCAAATAAAATTTGGGTCAAAACAGAAACACCACGTGTTTCTTCACCGAAAGAAGATGCGATTACGCGTTCTGTAGCGGATAACTTTATCGAGTCTGTTTTAGAAGTATTCGATATTGAAACGCAAAACCCAGATTCTACGGCCACAGTTATTAAGGTAAACAAAGTATTTGATGGAAATCAAAAAAGCTTCAATGACGTTTTATCCGGATTGAGCTTACCGACTTCGATCAAAACAAACTTATCCTATATAGAAGGAATCAAGACATTTCCAGAAAATATTGTGGTGAAGTCTATGATGACTACTAGTGTAAATGAGGGTTCAGGAGATGTATCTGTTTCTATGGGCGTTACGACAAATATTGTACTCTTGTCTAAAGAGCCAATGCAACCGAGAATTGCGGATAAACGTGTGGGATATTTTACAGAAAAACACTGGTACTTCAGCGATGCACAACACAAGATGGATGAAAAGGAGTTCATTACCAAATGGAGGATGGAACCCAAAGAAGAGGATATTGAAAAATACCTTCGTGGGGAATTAGTTGAACCGAAAAAACCGATTGTGTACTATATAGATCCTGCTACGCCCCCACAATGGAGAGAAAAAATTATTGCAGGTGTTCACGACTGGCAAGTAGCCTTTGAACAAGCGGGGTTCAAAAATGCAATTACTGCCAAAGAACCAACGGAAGAAGATACCGATTTTGATATTGACGACGTGCGTTATTCGGTAATTACTTACGCAGCATCGCCTAAATCAAACGCTATGGGACCTTCTGTTATTGATCCGCGTAGTGGTGAGATTATTGAATCTGATATTATTTGGTGGCATAACGTGATGACTTCTGTGCACAGTTGGATGCGTATTCAAACGGGACCAATTGACGAACGAGCGAGAGCAAATAAATTTAGCGATGATCATATGGGAGACGCGATTCGCTTTGTTTCTTCACACGAAGTAGGACACACTTTTGGATTGAAACACAATATGGGAGCTTCTTTTGCTTTTCCTGTGGATTCTTTGCGTTCTAAAACCTTCACCGATCAAATGGGCGGGACTGCTCCTTCTATTATGGATTACGCCCGTTACAACTACGTCGCACAACCTGAAGACAAGGTAACTGCAATTACACCTCAAATTGGTCTATACGACAAATATGCTATCGAATGGGGATACCGTTGGTACCCCACGGCAGAGCAAGAAAAACAAGCACTTCGTAAAATGATTGAAGATCACCAAGATGATCCGATGTATTTTTATGGTGAACAACAAAGCTACTTGAACATCGTCGATCCGAGATCACAATCAGAAGACTTAGGAAATGACGCGATGAAAGCAAGCGAATATGGATTAAAAAATTTAAAAATTGTAGTAGACAATATCATATCATGGACCTACGACCAAGGAGAAGACTATTATGAAGCTGGAAAATTATACATGGGCGCTATTGGACAATGGCAAATGTATAATCAACATGTTTTAGCTAACATTGGTGGTGTTTATTTAGATCATGCTGTATACGGAAACAACAAAAAAGCATATCAACCCGTGCCTTACGAAACACAGAAAAGAGCCGTGGATTATTTGAGTCAACATGTGCTTACTATTCCAAACTGGTTATTTTTCAATGACATCAATGAAAAAACGTACAGCTTAAAAGATTCTCCTGTCGGTCCATACGAATATTCGCCTTACTCTTTAGCAAGAGAATTGCAATACACTGCGATTTACCACATCTTAATGGACGAGCGTCTACTCCGTTTATTAGAAAGTGAAGCTTTGCAAACCCAAACTCAAGGGGAAAAAGTGTTTACGGTTCAAGACCTATTCAATCAATTGAGAAGTGAGATCTTTGCTCCTACTAAAAAAGGGAAATCACTGACCATATTAGAGCGAATGACACAGAAAAATTACGTGGATGCGTTAATTATTGATGTGAACAAACTATTTGAAAAAACAAACAAAAAAGGGTTACTCCTCGAACAATCGCTGCAAATGCCTACCTTGTGTCGTGTTTCACTGAATGACAATCAGTTGAGAAACATCAACTATACGGTGATGAAACGTGTTTCGGAGGTTACCAGTTATAAAAAAGGAGAATTATTTGCTATTCAAAAATTAGTAAGCAAAAAAGCTAAATCAGGTGATGCAGCAACACGAGCACACTATGCAGATTTAGCAAACAGAATTAACCAAGCTTTAGGTATTTAAACTAACAACCTTACATAGTTGAGAAAATGAAAAAACTATTTCTTTTATTTTCGTTCTTTACCCTAACTCTTGCTCTAGCCCAAGAGAAAAGAACGATTACAGGTTTTGTTCAAGATGCGAGCGACAAATCGGGTTTACCAGGTGCATCGGTTATTGTTGAAACACAAAGTGTATCAACAGAAACGGCACAAAAAGGAATTATCGAGAGTACGAGTATTGGAACAATGACGGATTTTGATGGTAACTTCTCCCTTGAAGTGCCAAGAGAAACAAAAGCCATTCGCGTAAGTTTTATTGGCTACGCTTCTAAGTTAATTCAATTAACGACAAAGACACATTACAACGTCTCTTTAGGTACAGATGAAAACATCTTAAATGAGGTAGTGATTACAGGGTACCAAACCATTGAAAAACGCAAATTAACCTCGTCTGTAGCGCAAATTAGCATGGCTGATATTGAGCAAACAGGGGTAGCAAGTGTGGATCAAATGCTAGCCGGCCAAATTGCCGGAGTAGCAGTAACAACTCCTACAGGAGCCCCTGGTGGACCTGCTAAAATTAGAATCCGTGGAACCGCTTCGTTAAATGGACCACAAGACCCGCTATGGGTGATTGACGGAATGCCATTGGAGGGAAACAATGTTCCTAATTTCAATGACAAAGACAATATCGATCAATTACAAAACTTCTCTATCGCTGGCTTAAATCCAGATGATATTTTAGATATTACCATCTTAAAAGATGCATCGGCAACTGCTATTTACGGAGCAAGAGCAGCAAATGGGGTAATTGTAATTACAACGAAAAAAGGTAAGAAAGGTGAAATGAAAGTAAATTTCACGGCCAATACCTTCGTCAATGAACGTCCGCAATTCTCTAAATTAAACTTGATGAATGCATCTGAAAAAGTGGATTTTGAGTTAATGTTAGCTGGACGCGCTGACATCAGTAACCTGCGTTCAGGGCAAGGAGAAGTAGCGCGTATCTTAAACCGAAACAACGAATTAGATGCTTATAGAACTGGTGGCTTTAGCGCCTTATCCACTGAAAGTCAAAGCGCGATTAATCGCCTGAGAACCACAACAACCGATTGGGGAAAAGAATTATATCGTCCTACATACAACCAACAGTATGGCTTGAGCTTATCTGGTGGTGGCGAAACTTCTGATTATTACTTCTCTTTAGGCTACTACAATGAGGAAGGTACAACGATTGGAACAGGTTTTGAACGTTATAATATCACGTTGAAAAACAACTTCCAATTGACGGATAAATTAACCGCTGGTGTAGCTTTATTTGGTACACAATCAAAAAAAACAAGCTTTATCTCGGATAAAGACGCGAGTGTAAACCCTGCAAACTATTCGAGAAATGCCAACCCATACCTACAACCATATAATGAGGACGGAAGTTTTCAATATGACCCTGATATCGATGGAACTGGAGATACCTATGTTCCGTTTAACTTCTTAGAGGAAAGGGAAAATACCAAATATGAATTGATTAACCAATCATTAAAAGCTGTATTTGATTTAAACTATCAAGTTCTGGATGATTTCAAAATAACGTCTCAACTGGGTTTACAAATTGACAACAACGATACAGAAAAATACTTAGGTAAAGAAACGTATAATACGAGAAAGTTTAGAGAAGGTACGAGATATTACGACAAAGCATCCAAAGAGTTTAAATACTTCTTACCTGATGGTGGAATAATCGAGAACTTCTCTGATAAATACTTCCAATACAATTGGAAAACACAAGCGATGTACAACACCATCCTCGGCGATATGCACGAGATTGATGTAATGGGAGGGATGGAAATACGAAAAGAGGAGAATAAGCAAATCAAATCCAAAGGTTTTGGTTATGATCCACTAACGTTAACAACGGTAGAAATTGACCTTCCTGAAGGGTATACATCAGCGAACAAAAAATTGTATGAAACATATACAAGAGCGAAAAACGAAAATGCATATGCTTCTTTCTTTGCGACTGCTTCTTACACCTACGACAGAAAATATACCGTATTTGGTAGTGTGCGTTATGATGGTTCTAACCTATTTGGAGTTGATCCAAAATACAAATATTTACCGCTATGGGCTATTTCAGGTTCTTGGTTGGTATCGAATGAATCTTTCATGGAAAACCTAGATTTTGTCAATAACTTCCGCCTACGTGCTTCCTATGGTTTACAAGGAAACATCGACCGTACCACATCTCCATTTGTTATTGGAGAATACAGTAATTCGACCATTCTTCCTGGCTATCCAGAAGGAACCATTCAGGTGACCAACTTGCCTAATGGTACCTTGCGTTGGGAAAAAACAACGAATACGAACGTTGGTTTTGATTTAGGTTTATTCAACAACCGTATCGCTGTCGAATTTGATGCCTATAACAGAAAAAGTACGGACTTAATTGGCTTACGTGCCATGCCGTTCGAATCTGGTTTTGAATTTACCAATATGAATTGGGCACAGGTAACCAATAGAGGTTATGAGATTTCATTGACCACAAGAAATATCGTACGTCCTAATTTCTCATGGAGTACTACTTTCAACTTTGCGCACAACAAGAGCCGAGTAGATCGCATCCAAGTGAATGACGGAGAATATCTACCTTCAAGAGAAGGACATGCAGTAAATTCTGTTTTTGTGTTGAAAACAGCAGGGTTGGATGAAAAAGGGAATGTGATGTTCTGGCAGGATGGCGAAAAAGTATCGGCTAAAGATTTCTTCCAACTATACGATGCTTGGGAAGAAGTGATGCCAGGTTATATGGTGGGTTCAGGAATTGGTCCTGAAGAGTCTAGAGACTTATTTACTTATGCGGGAGATCGCGATCCTAAATTTACAGGAGGGATTATCAATACATTCAAAATCAACAATTTTGATTTTACTATCTCTGCTGCCTTTAATTTAAAACAAATGGTGACGCGTACTCCTTCCTATAATTCGGCTTTAGTTGATCCAGGAAGAAACTACACAAAAGATGTATTAAATATGTGGACGCCAATCAACACGGAAGGTACCTTACCAGCCGTAACAGGAAATGATCCTTATGATGGAACAGACAATTGGATGTTGACCAAATGGTTTGATGGTGGTGCTCCAATTAACTATTACAACTACTTGGATATTTGGGCAAAAGAAACCAGCTATATCCGAATCAGCAGCATGCGTTTAGGGTATACTTTACCTAAAGCAGTATTAGATAAATTGCGTTTAGATAACGTTCGTTTCACTGTAGAAGGACGAAACTTGTTTGTATTCGGAACGAATTACAACGGGTATTTCGATCCAGAAACGTATGGAAATATCTACGCTCAACCCATCCAAAGATCATTTTCTTTAGGATTAAATGTAACCTTCTAATCTTTGCGTATCATGAAAAAACTAGTTTTACTACTCGGATGTCTTACCTTAAATTTATCAACAGTGAGTTGTGATAAATTCTTAGACATTGAGCCTGAAGGAAAAATTATTCCAAAATCAACAGATGACTATAGAAAGCTGATGACTACTGCTTACTTTGCTTATCCACGACATAAAGCCTTACTGACAATTCGCACAGACGAAGTTCAGATTCCATCGACAGATAATAGTGATTTCACTGAAGTTCGTGATGTATTTGCTTATAATGATCAAAATCCAAGCGATGGAACCAGAGAATACGGATACGCTGATTTATACAAGGTTATTTTCTATGCAAATCAAACCATCAATGATGGTACGGGAACAATGCAGGCAGGAGATACAAAAGAACAACTCTTAGGAGAGGCTCATGCCTTACGTGCGCTAGCGTATTTTGATTTGGTAAACTTTTTTGCCAAACCCTATGACCCGGCTACTGCAGCAACAGAACCTGGTATTGTGATTCAAAATGAATTAGACCTCGAAAACAAAAGACCTAAATCAACGATAGCTCAAGTATATGCTCAAATCCACGCGGATATTAATGCTGCTAAAAGTAAGTTGAAAGTAGCGACTTATGATGCAGGGATGAACTACCGCTTTTCAAAATTGGCTATTTATGCCCTAGAAGCCCGTGTAAACTTGTACCAAAAAGAGTATCAAGCTGCTTTGGAAAGTGTAGAACAAGCGTTAAAAATAAAAAATACACTACAGAATTTAAACGAAAGTACGGACCTAGCGGTAACTAACTTTAAATCGCCAGAATCCATTATGAATTTAGAAGATGTATTTAAATCGGGGTATTTGTCTTTTATCTTTGCCTCTGAAGAACTAAAAGCAAGCTTCGACACAGAAAACGATTTACGCTATGCCGCTTCTTTTGATGAAGTAGGAGGTAATACTATCGCAACAAAAGTTGGAAATGGAGATACAAAAATTTCATTTAGAACCGCTGAATTGTACTTTATCAAGGCAGAAGCTCATCTTTTCTTAAACCAACTCGATCAAGCAACAGCTACTTTACAACCGGTTATTGAAAGCCGTTACAAAGTAGAAGCCGTAGCAGCAGTAATCGAACAATTAAAATCGATGAATGTAGCCGCATATAAAACATACCTATTGGAAGAGCGATTCCGAGAATTTGCTTTTGAAGGTCAACGTTGGTTCGACTTAAGAAGGTTAGATCAAAAGAAAATCGTCCACCAATTAGGCAACGAAAAATTTACACTACAACAAAACGATCCGCGTTATACCTTGCCTTTCCCAAGAAAAGCAAGAGAAAACAACCCCAATTTATAGCCGGTGACACTGCAAAAAGCTACCAGAAATGGTAGCTTTTTTATATTTGATACACTGTCGAAAGTAATCGCATTTTTAGAACGACTAACTTTTTACTACTTTTACCAAAAAAAAGGTGCGAATAGCCATAGTCGAAGATGAAGCTCTAGCAGCAAATTATCTAAAGAAATTAATATTGAACCAAGATATTCTACCCGTTTCGGTTAGTGATATCGTCATGCTCTCTTCTATTAAAGAAGCAACGGCGTTCTTTTTTCAACATACTGTTGACCTCATCTTCATGGACATTCATTTAGGTGACGGAAAAAGTTTAGAAATCTTCGATAAAATTGCCGTAAAAAGTCCGGTGGTCTTTATCACAGCTTATGAAAACTACGCCATTGAAGCATTTAAACAATTTGCTATTGGTTATATTTTAAAACCCTTTGACAAGCACGCCTTAGACGAAGTATTACTCAAATATGTCACCATTACCAAACGCATACAAGACGAAGCTCCTCCCAAACAAGAATCAGAAGAAGTCAATAGAAAACTAAAAGATCGCTTTTTGATTCACGATGGACATCGATTAAAATCGATAGAAACCACGGAAATCGCCTATTTATTCGCATCAGGCAAGCATTTATTTCTACATACCTTTCAGGATGAACGCTTCATTTATGATGATACTTTGAAGGATATCATTGAAAAATTAGAGGCCAAAACTTTTTTTAAAATCAACCGTAGCTTTATTGTTAACATTCAAGCAATCAAAGAAGTAATTCGCCATAACAGTCAAAAAATAGAACTAATACTCAAGGTACAAAGCGAGGACCAATCTCCTATTTTTGTCAGCAAAGCCCATATTACTCCGCTGAAAGATTGGTTAAGTTAAATCGCCATTCGATGCCTTACGACTTATTTTTTTTACTTACATTTGAGTAAAACTAAAACAAACGCTGTTATGAATGTAGGAGAATATATTGTGAACCTCATCGATGGAATTCTGGATTTCTTTCAACTAATCAAAGATTATTTAGAGGATGCAGTAAGTATTTTTGAAAAAATAAAAGACGTTGTACTCGACATTCTCGATTACTTTTCAGCTCAAATGGAAAACCTGACCGAAGAGGCTGTTGCACTATTCGAAGAAGCAGAAGAGAATCATTTCTTTATTTAGTTTACCATTTATTTTACCATAATTTTCTTTTTCATTTGCTCCACTACTTCATAAGCAGCTGGACAAATGGCTACATTTGCTAAGGTAAGATTAGCTATTTGTTGAAACTTTTTGCGATCCGTATGGGGATATTCTCTGCAGGCCTTAGGGCGTACATCGTAGATCATACAGTAATTTTCTGCATCGAGAAACGTACAGGGTAGTTGTTGTAAAACGTAGTCGTTATCTTCATCAATTCTCAAATATTGATCAATAAATTGCTGGGGTTTGAGACGCAAATGCTTACTGATTCGCTCAATATCAGCACTAGTAAACAAGGGTCCTGTTGTTTTACAACAATTGGCACACGACAAACAATCCGTTTTTTTAAATACTGCATCGTGGATTTCCTGCATTTGATAATCCAAGTCTTTAGGTGCTTTCTTTTGCAGCTTTGCCAAATACTTTTTATTCTCATTATGCTTATCTTTGGCTAACTTTGGCAGCTGTTGCAGTATTTTATTCATCCCTTTGTAAATTGAAGGACAAAATTACAACAACTCCCATTTTTATCGCTCAAAAATCGTCAAAAAAAATGAAAGACCTCATTGGCCAAGCCATCCTAGATTATCAAATCACCCAACAACCAGCCGTAATCCTGACGGAAACAGATATATCAGAAGCAGAAGAAATGGACGTTTCCTATTGGTTTCGCTCCTATAAAGATATGCCCGAATTGGAGCAAATAGCTTTAAAACGGAGCAAGGGAAAAATTTTAGATGTGGGATGTGGCGCAGGATCTCACTCCCTTTATTTACAAGAAAAAGGATTGGATGTCACCGCCATTGATCTATCACCAAAAGCTATTGAAGCCTGTCGATTAAGAGGCGTGAAAAATACAAAAACAACTAATATTCTTGACATCAAAAATGAACAATACGACACAATTCTACTTTTGATGAATGGAACGGGCATTTTTGGACGATTAATTCACATTACTATCTATTTAGAACATCTCAAAAGCTTACTTACAAACAACGGACAAATTTTAATCGATAGTTCGGATTTAATCTATATGTTCGACGAGGATGAAGATGGAGGAAAATGGATTCCGATGGACAATAAAGATTATTACGGAGAACTTGTTTTTAGCGTAGAATACAAAGGACAAACAGAAGATGCCTTTCCGTGGCTCTATTTAGACTATAATACACTACAGAATGCCGCCCATGGAAGTGGTCTGACCTGCGAATTAGTATACGAGGGCGAAAACTATGAATACCTCGCAAAATTAACTAAAAAAGCCTAAGCAAATGCTTAGGCTTTTTTAATTTTATACTGCTTAATTTTCCATGTATTTCATCATGATTCCATTTATTCCTGCTCCCCATTCCATACCAACTTGTTGTCCTTTATCGTACAACACCCTGTTCTTTTCATACAATTTCTTTCCAATGGGCGTATTATACAGTTGAATCAATTCTTTGATTTCATTATGTGTGAACTCCTCCATATACACTTCAGCCATTCTACTCTTGAAATCCTTCAAGCTTTCCTCGAATTCTTTTTTAAATTCAGCACGTCTTTCTTCTGGAACGTTTAACATGATATCTTCTGTCATATAGTCAAAAGCTTTCATTTGTCCACTTACTTCCATGTATTTTTCAGCGTCTGCTTTGTAAGCAGCATCTTGTGCAAAACCGAAATGTCCTGCTAGCATAAATGCAGCTACGAGTACAATTTTTTTCATAATTATAGTTTCTTTTGTGTTGTAAATATAAAACTCTACTAAGGAATATCCAAGTACTTATGAGTTTGTAAGGATATTTTCCATTGCGGATGTTGCTTGACATACTCAATGATTAACGGCATCATCACCGCGCGTTTACTCCATTCAGTCTGCAATAAAAGTAAGGCGTCCTTATTCACCTTAGCCGCTTGTTCTTCTGCGAAAATAAAATCGTGTTTATTGTAAATTACCACTTTTAATTCATTGGCAGCTGCATATGCACTTTCTGTCGGAAGTTTTGCTTTCTTAGGCGATAGACAAACCCAATCAAAATCACCCGACATCTCATAGGCCCCCGATGTTTCTATATTGGTTTTCAATCCAGCTTCTTTTAATTGCTGCGTCAGGCAATCTAAATTATACATCAAAGGTTCTCCTCCTGTAATCACAGCTAAATTAGCCACAGCGGCCGCATCAGCAACCATTTTCTCCACAGGCGTTAATGGATGCAAGTCCGCATCCCAACTTTCTTTTACATCACACCAATGGCATCCGACATCACATCCTCCTAAACGAATAAAGTAAGCCGCATGACCGGAATAAAATCCTTCCCCTTGAATGGTGTAAAACTGTTCCATCAAAGGCAATACTTTTCCTGTGGTCAATGCCTCATTTTCTAGGCTTTCTTGTATCATACTAAACTAATTATTTTACGGGTATTTCCACTTTTTACCGTATAAAATTCCCCTGCAAAGATAAGGTAAAAACACAAACCTCCTGCTTTATACACTATTATTCCACTTGTAGTACCGCAATTCTTTATTTGGACTCTAGCTCTTCTACTTTGTACCTACTAGAACTCAATCTTCAAATCAAAAAAAAATCCAGCGTACTGTATACGCTGGATTCTATAGTAAAAATGCCTAAATGCTTAACTTTTATTTCTTTTGCGATCCGTCTCTTTTAAGAAGATTTTTCTCAAACGCAAAGACTTCGGCGTTACTTCCACGTACTCATCTTTTTGGATGTACTCTAATGCTTCCTCTAAAGAGAATTTAATTGCCGGAACAATCTTTGCCTTATCATCTGATCCTGATGCACGAACGTTAGTTAATTTTTTCGTTTTTGTAACGTTAACTGTCATATCATCTCCACGAGAGTTCTCACCAATAACTTGTCCTTCGTAAATATCTTCGTTTGGATCAACGAAGAACTTACCGCGGTCTTGCAATTTATCGATAGAATAAGGAATCGCTTTTCCGTTCTCCATAGAGATTAATGAACCATTGATACGTCCAGCAATTTCCCCTTTGTACGGTTGGTACTCTAAGAAACGGTGCGCCATAATTGCCTCACCCGCTGTTGCTGTTAACAATTGATTTCTCAATCCGATAATACCTCTAGAAGGAATTAAAAATTTAATGATCATACGGTCTCCTTTTGGTTCCATACTCAACATTTCTCCTTTTTTCAACGTTACATACTCTACTCCACGTCCTGATAGGTTCTCTGGAATATCGATTGTTAACTCTTCCACTGGCTCACATTTAACCCCATCAATTTCTTTGATGATTACTTGTGGTTGACCAATTTGAAGCTCATATCCTTCGCGACGCATTGTTTCAATCAAAACCGATAAGTGTAATACACCACGTCCGAATACCATAAATTTATCCGCACTATCCGTTTCGTTTACGCGCAACGCTAAGTTTTTCTCTAGTTCTTTATTTAAACGGTCTTTAATGTGACGAGACGTAACAAATTTACCTTCTTTACCAAAGAATGGCGAGTCGTTAATAGTGAACAACATACTCATTGTTGGCTCATCAATTGTGATAGTTGGCAATGCTTCTGGATTTTCGAAATCTGCAATAACATCTCCAATTTCAAATCCTTCTACTCCTACAACCGCACAGATATCCCCTGCATGTACTTCAGACACTTTTTTACGACCTAATCCTTCGAATGTATGAAGCTCTTTAATTTTTGATTTTACGATTTTGCCATCGCGCTTAATTAGAGAAATATTCATTCCCTCTTTTAAGATGCCACGGTGTAAACGACCAATCGCAATACGCCCTGTAAATGTAGAGTAATCCAAGGATGTAATTAATAGCTGTGGACTACCTTCGCGTACTTCTGCCGCTGGGATATGCTCTAAAAC
Organism: Myroides sp. DW712; assembly: GCF_046557355.1. Taxonomy (NCBI): domain Bacteria; kingdom Pseudomonadati; phylum Bacteroidota; class Flavobacteriia; order Flavobacteriales; family Flavobacteriaceae; genus Myroides; species Myroides sp. DW712. The sequence continues at coordinate 17,828 of NZ_JBKFDO010000023.1, read as the reverse complement.
CATATCTAACAATGGTTCTAATGAATCTGTCTGTTGCTTCCAATCCGTAGACATCCAGTTGTTTTTAGCTGAACCATAAACGGCTGGGAAATCCATTTGCCATTCTTCTGCACCCAATTCGAACATTAAGTCGAATACTTTTTCGTGTACCTCTTCTGGTGTACAGTTTTCTTTATCTACTTTATTTATAACCACACAAGGTTTTAACCCTAAGCTGATTGCTTTTTGTAATACGAATCGAGTTTGAGGCATAGGTCCTTCAAAAGCATCTACAATTAATAGAACACCATCTGCCATATTCAATACACGCTCTACTTCTCCACCAAAATCCGCGTGTCCTGGAGTATCGATAATATTAATTTTAGTTCCTTTATAACTTACAGATACGTTTTTAGAAACGATTGTAATTCCTCTTTCTCTTTCGATATCTTCGTTATCTAGAATTAACTCTCCAGAAGTTTCATTTTCACGAAATAACTGACAGTGGTGTAATATCTTGTCCACCATTGTTGTCTTACCATGGTCAACGTGTGCAATAATTGCAATATTCCTAATTTGTGTCATAAAAGGATTTTAAAATTATATTAGTATTCATTGAAACGTATAGTATAAACAAAAAAAGCCCTCATGGAATTGAGAGCTTAGTGTATGTCTTCTATAAACACAACCTATTGCTTCTTATAAAGCAGCAACGTGTTTTGTTAATTTAGATTTTAAATTAGAAGCTTTGTTTGCATGAATGATATTTTTCTTTGCTAATTTATCAATCATTGCAACCACTACAGGTAATTTATCAGCAGCATCTTTTTGATCTTCAATCAAACGTAAAGCTTTGATCGCGTTACGTGTAGTTTTATGCTGATATCTGTTTAATACTCTCTTTTTTTCGTTACTTCTAATTCTTTTTAAAGCTGACTTATGATTTGCCATTTTTTAAATATTTTATTAAGTCTATACTATTTTTTTCTGTAGTCCGTAGGGGAATCGAACCCCTGTTACCAGGATGAAAACCTGGCGTCCTAACCCCTAGACGAACGGACCAAAAAACTCGTTTTTGATTCTCGATGAATCTTGTAGTCCGTAGGGGAATCGAACCCCTGTTACCAGGATGAAAACCTGGCGTCCTAACCCCTAGACGAACGGACCAAAATTTGATTGTGATTCTATAAAAGAATCTGTAGTCCGTAGGGGAATCGAACCCCTGTTACCAGGATGAAAACCTGGCGTCCTAACCCCTAGACGAACGGACCAAAAGTGCATTATCCAATTCTAAAAAGAATCTGTAGTCCGTAGGGGAATCGAACCCCTGTTACCAGGATGAAAACCTGGCGTCCTAACCCCTAGACGAACGGACCAAAAATGCGTTTATACTTCTAAAAAGAACGTGTAGTCCGTAGGGGAATCGAACCCCTGTTACCAGGATGAAAACCTGGCGTCCTAACCCCTAGACGAACGGACCAAAATGCGTTAACTTCAAAAGAAGTTGTAGTCCGTAGGGGAATCGAACCCCTGTTACCAGGATGAAAACCTGGCGTCCTAACCCCTAGACGAACGGACCATTTTGTTTATCTAACGCGGATGCAAAAGTACAATATATTTTTAAACCCGCAAGAGAAAAAACAAAAATTTTTATTTCTAATAGGCTTTTGCAAACAACACTCTTCCCTTAGAAGGCGCTCCTGTTAATACACAAACCCCAGCCTCTTCTTTTCTATCCATTGGAATACAGCGAATTGTAGCTTTCGTAAGATCTTTAATCTTCTCTTCCGTCTCAATTGTACCATCCCAATGCGCAGAAACAAAGCCTCCTTTATTTTCCAATAAATCTTTGAACTCCTCAAATGAATTCGCCTCAGTAATATGCGAATCTCTGTATTCCTTCGCTTTGTTGAATAAATTCGCTTGAATCTCCTCTAACATATCCTGTACATAAGTCACAATATCGTCTTTCGCTACAATCTCTTTGGTGAATGTATCGCGACGAGCTACTTCAAATGTACCATTTTCTAAGTCTTTTGGTCCAATTGCAATACGCAACGGTACTCCTTTTAACTCGTATTCATTAAATTTCCATCCTGGCTTGAACGTCGTACGATCATCAAACTTAAACGAAATATTCAATTTTTTCAATCGATCAGTTACTTTCTTCACTTCTTCGCGAATCGCCTCTAACTGCTCATCCGTTTTGTGAATCGGTACAATTACAACCTGAATTGGCGCTAAGTTTGGAGGTAAAACCAACCCATTATCATCCGAGTGTGTCATCACCAAGGCTCCCATTAAGCGCGTACTTACACCCCATGACGTTGCCCATACATATTCTTGTTTTCCTTCTTGACTCGTAAACTTCACATCAAACGCTTTGGCAAAGTTTTGCCCTAAGAAGTGAGAGGTTCCCGCTTGTAGAGCTTTACCATCTTGCATTAATGCTTCAATACAGTAGGTTTCAATTGCACCAGCAAATCGCTCATTCTCTGTCTTAAAGCCCTTTACTACTGGAATCGCCATAAAGTTCTCTGCAAAATCAGCATACACGTCTAACATTTGTTCTGCTTCTGCCACCGCTTCGCGTTCTGTAGCATGTGCTGTATGTCCCTCTTGCCATAAAAACTCAGCCGTTCTCAAAAACAAACGCGTTCTCATCTCCCAACGCACAACGTTAGCCCATTGATTCACTAAAATAGGTAAATCACGGTAGGATTCAATCCACTTTCTGTAAGTATCCCAAATAATCGTCTCCGACGTGGGACGAACGATTAACTCTTCTTCTAATTTAGCCTCTGGATCAACTTCAATCGTCTTGCCATCTTCTCCTGTCTTTAAACGATAATGCGTTACTACTGCACACTCTTTCGCAAATCCATCCACGTGACTAGCCTCTTTACTAAAATAAGATTTGGGGATGAATAAGGGGAAATACGCATTTTGATGTCCTGTCTCTTTGAACTTCTTGTCTAACTCTGCTTGCATCTTCTCCCAAATAGCATAGCCATATGGCTTAATAACCATACATCCTCGAACTCCCGAATTTTCGGCCAAATCAGCTTTTACTACAAGCTCATTGTACCACTTCGAATAGTCCTCACTTCTCTTAGTAATATTCTTGCTCATTTTTAATATATTAGCAGTTAAGTTGTTTAACTCTTAATTAACTATAATAATTCGACAAAAGTAACTAAATTTGTTTTTAACAACAATTAAATTCCCATCGAAAATGACTACAATTCTTCAAAAAACAACAAAGATGAGAAGAATCAGCCTTTTCTTACTTCTAGGAGGATTCGCTATTTCTTGTGGCTCATATCATAACGCCGCCTTCCCGCAAGATGGCATTTATGGTCAACGTACACAAGCCGACCCCTATGCAGGTAACAATTCGGGTAATTACTATGAGAACTATTTCGCTTCTTTAAATCAAGATATGGATTATTTCACGGATGTAAATGCTTATAATTCACCTGTAAATGACAGTATATTGAATAATGTACCGAATAAGGCTGTTAGTTATGGTTCATGGGGAACTGAACCAACAAGCATCCAAGTAAATTACTACAACAATAACTATAGACCGTATTGGGGCTATGGTTATTACGACCCATTCTACGATCCATACTACTATGGTGGCTATGGTTATGGCGGATGGGGATTGAGCTTTGGATTCGGTTGGGGTTGGAATGGCTATTATAGCCCGTGGCACAACAACTACTATTGGGGATCTCCATACTATGGCGGATACTACTCTCCATACTATGCTCATCGATATTACACATCTTCCCCAAGAGGAGGATCCTATGGCAATACAAGATCATCTTATAGCGCAAACAATACAAGAAGTTATTACAGCCGATCTGCCAATGTGAACAATACAAGGCCAACCTACCAAGTAGGTAGACCTACTTCAAACTACAGCAGAAGTCGTTCTAATCTTACGAACAGCGCTACGAACAACAATTATTATACAAGAAGGAATTCAAACAGCAATTACAATTCATCGAATACTAACTACAATCGTTTGAACTCCTCTAGTAACTACAATAATACGAGAAGTAATTACAACAATTCTTCCAACAATTACAACCGTTCTAATTCATCTAGTAACTACAATAATACGAGAAGCAATTACAACAACATGAACAGCTCAAGAAGTAATTACAGTAGAAGCAGTAGCGGAAGCTCTCGAAGCAACTACAGTAGCGGAAATACAAGAAGCAGCTATAGCAGTGGAAGTAGTGGATACAGTAGAAGTGGAAGTAGTTCACGTAGCAGATAATAATCTAAATTTTGACAAACCCTATGGATATAAATAAAATCATTTTGGCTTTAAGTGCATCTGTTTTAGCAATAGGTGCCTTACAGGCGCAAGAAGTAAACCCATTGGATATTTCGAGATATTCTGAATCAGACATGAATGGAACGGCACGTTTCAAAGGAATGAGCGGAGCCTTCGGTGCAGTGGGAGGAGATTTATCCGCATTAAAGATTAACCCAGCGGGAAGTGCTATTTTCATGTATAATCAAGCGTCCTTCAGCATGTCGTTGGCCAATAAAAACAACAAGGTCAATTACATGAATAATCGCGAATCCAAAAATTACACAGGACTTGATGTGGGACAACTAGGTGCTGTGTTTGTATTTAACTCCAATGATCCATCCGCAACGATGAAAAAGTTTACGGTTGGTGTGAACTACGAGAGTACAAAAAACCTCTATAACGATTACAACGTTATGGGAACTGGACAAACAAACTCTTTAGGTGAATACTTCTATCAGATTGCAAATGGGGTTCCTATTCCACATCAAGCAGTCCAAGGTAATAATGATCAAGGATATCTTAATGCAGGGTATATGTCTGGTTATTTAGGTCAACAAACCTACCTCGCCTACAAGTCATTTATCTTAGATACAGGAAAGAATGACGGAGAATATACGGCAAACTTTGGTACGAATACGGATACCTATACCCAAGGAAAATATGTAAGTACCAGCGGTTATAACAGTAAATTTTCAGGAAACTTTGCGGCCCAACTTGGTGATCGTATCTATGTGGGAGGGAATTTAAATTTACACCTTTTTGATTACACGCAATCTTCAAGAGCTGTAGAATTTAATCACGCTACAGATTTACCTGAAGGAATGGTGAACTCTATCTCCTACTCCAACCATCTATATACCTACGGAACAGGATTCTCTTTTAATCTAGGTGTCATTGGACAAATTACAGACGAATTACGAGCAGGGGTAGCCTATGAATCTCCAACCTGGTATAGCTTACGCGATGAAATAACACAGGGTATAGAAACAAGAAGCGAAGATATTGCCGAAACCTCTTGGCTCTACCCTAATGTAGTAAATATATTCGATCGTTATAACCTAAAGACACCGGCTAAATACACTGGAAGTTTAGCTTATGTTTTTAATAAAAGAGGATTAATCAGTGTAGATTATGGTATTAAAGATTATAGCAACAATCGCTTTAAACCTAAAAACAATGAGGTATATAATATAGCGAATAATTTCTATAGCAATGAAATGAAAACAGCCAGTGAAGTACGTGTTGGTGCAGAATATCGCATCAAACAAGTGAGCCTTCGCGGAGGATACCGTTTCGAAGAAAGTCCATACAAAGACACCCAATACATGAGTGATTTAAACAGTTTCTCTGCAGGGATTGGCTATGAATTTGGAAACTCTAGATTAGACTTAGCATATTCTCATAGCGCACGTACCTATGCCACAAGTGTACTAGATATGAACATAAATAATTTATATGAAAATGCCACTTGGAAAATGAGAGAAAATTGGGTAACTCTTTCTTATGTTATCAATTTCTAATCTCATTTAGAATTTTTAATACTATGAATCTCTTTAAGGATAAACTCTTAAAGAGATTTTTTTATTGTATTTTTGCCCCACAATTCAGAAATTAAAAAATCAAACTAATGAAAGCCATTTTTAAACTTTTTGCAAGTGTATGCTTGTTGGCAACTACAGTAGGATTTGCACAAGAAACAGCAACTACACCTTTGCGCTATACTGCCTCGAATAAAGGTAAATTTTATGTTTATTGGGGAGGAAACAGAGGTTATTATACGAATTCAGACATTCGCTTTAGAGGGGAAGATTATGATTTTACCATTAAAGATGTAAAAGCAGATGACAAGCCAAAGGGATGGCATGTGGATTACATCAATCCAGGACGTATGACAATTCCTCAAACAAACTTGAGAATTGGATACTTTATTACGGATAAATACAACATCTCTATTGGGGTAGATCACATGAAATATGTGATGCGTCAAAATCAAACCGTAAATTATTCTGGCGAATACTACGGCGCAGGTTCTTATGGAGAACAAGTTGCTGGACATCCAGATCAAGTAAAATTAACGGAAGAATTTTTAAAATTCGAACATACCGATGGATTAAACTATTTGAATGTGGAAGTAAACCGTGTGGATGATATTTCAAAATTATTCCGCATTTACAATACAGACAAAATTCAAGTAAACGTAACAGAGGGACTTGGATTTGGTATTATTTATCCAAAAACAAATACCACTTTATTAGGAAAAGATCGTTACGATGAGTTTCACGTTTCTGGATTAGGGTTTTCTGCCAAAGCAGGTCTAAACGTTACATTCTTCAAACACTTCTTTGTACAAGCCGAGTTAAAAGGAGGTTTTATCGATATGTATGATGTTCGTACAACAGACAATAAGAAAGACAAGGCTTTCCACAATTTCTGGTTTGGGGAGACCGTAATAGCATTTGGAGGAATTTTCAAATTGTAAATTCATCCGAACCGAACTAAAAAGTGACTGACTCTTAAGAGCAGTCACTTTTTTTATTCGCTTAAGTCTCTGATGTTGTTTACTTCGCTAAAACGGAATCATTTTAGATAACCGCCCTCCTTCATATAATTCTCACAAAGCTTCTTCGCTATATAGAAAAAAAATGTACTTTTGCAGTCCAATTTTTTTCAAACGAATGAGAACTAAATCTTTAAAAAAGAACAAGATAAACGTGGTAACCCTAGGTTGCTCTAAGAATATTTACGACAGTGAAGTATTAATGGGGCAGTTAAAAGCTAATGGCAAAGACGTTACACACGAAGCAGCAAATGATGAAGCGAATATCATTGTGATTAACACTTGTGGTTTTATCAACAATGCGAAAGCAGAATCGGTTAATACTATTTTAGAATACGTAGATAAAAAAGAACAAGGCATTGTAGATAAAGTTTTTGTAACAGGATGTTTATCTGAGCGATACAGACCTGACTTAGAAGCAGAGATTCCAAATGTCGATCAATACTTTGGTACGACAGACCTTCCTTTGCTGTTAAAGGCCCTAGGTGCAGACTATCGCCATGAGTTGTTAGGTGAACGTTTAACAACGACTCCGAAGAACTATGCGTATTTAAAAATTGCGGAAGGATGTGATCGCCCATGTAGTTTTTGTGCAATTCCAATCATGCGCGGAAAACACATTTCTCAACCCATTGAAAAATTGGTAAAAGAAGCAGAAGGTTTAGCTAAAAATGGTGTAAAAGAATTAATTCTTATTGCTCAAGATTTAACGTATTACGGATTAGATCTGTACAAGAAGAGAAACTTAGCGGAATTACTAGAGAACCTAACGAAAGTAGAAGGAATCGAATGGATTCGCTTACACTATGCTTTTCCTACAGGTTTTCCAATGGATGTATTGGAATTGATGAAGCGTGAACCTAAGATTTGTAATTACATTGACATTCCCTTACAACATATTTCAGATAACATCTTGAAGTCAATGCGCCGTGGAACTACACAAGCAAAGACAACAAAATTATTACAAGAGTTTAGAGCAGCTGTACCAGAAATGGCTATCCGTACAACTTTAATTGTTGGATATCCAGGAGAAACAGAAGAAGATTTCCAAATCTTAAAAAATTGGGTACAAGAAATGCGTTTTGAGCGCTTAGGTTGTTTTGCTTATTCTCACGAAGAAAACACACATGCTTACTCTCTTGAAGATGATGTTCCTGAAGAGGTAAAACAAACAAGAGCAAACGAAATCATGGAAATTCAAGCACAGATTTCATGGGAATTGAATCAAGAAAAAATTGGACAAACCTACCGTTGTATTATTGATAGAAAAGAAGGAAATCACTTCATTGGTCGTACAGAATTTGACAGCCCCGATGTGGACAACGAAGTGCTAATTGACGCAACCAAACACTACCTAAAAATTGGAGAATTTGCCAATATCACCATTGATGAAGCAACAGAATTCGATTTGTATGGAAGCCCTGAAAATAAATAATAAAAACGCTACCTTAAAAGGTGGCGTTTTTTTGTGCTATAAATGATGAGTAAATCGTCTAAATAAAGCAATTCACACAACAAACCGTGCAAATCACAAAAGTAAACTACAAAAAACAACTTGGGGGATCTACAAAATAGTTTTAAGTTTAAGCAAAATATAGATTATGCGTAAACAAACGATTTCTCTTCTAACTTTAGCCCTAACATCTTTGGCCTGGGGTCAACAAAACATACATTTTACCTCTACTCCTTCCTTAAGTCCGGATGGAAAAACCACGTATTTTAGTTTTGATAGCGACCTTTGGCAAGTTCCCACTGCAGGTGGAGAAGCACAACGAATCACCGCTCTACCAGGTAATGAAACCAACCCACGCGTATCACCTGACGGTAAATGGCTAGCCTTTAGCTCGGATCAATATGGCAATAAAGATATTTTCATAATGCCCTTAACAGGAGGTCCTATTCAACAACTCACCTATCACCAAGCAGCAGATGACATGGAGAGTTGGAGCTGGGACAGTGAAACCTTATACTTCACGGGTAATGCCTATAACAATTACGCTTCTTTCTCCATCAACCGAAAAGGGGGTACTCCTACTCCATTATTTTCCAACTATTTCAATAACACCAATGGATTAGTAGAAACACCTTTGGGAGAATATCTTTTTACAAACTCCACTGAAAGTTCTAATCAAGTAACCCGCAAGCGATACAAAGGAGAAAATAATCCTGATATTTTAGGATATCACCCAACCAATCAAAGTTTTAAACAATATACCGATTACAACGGAAAAGATTTCAATCCAACCGTTGATCGCCAAGGAAACGTGTATTTCATCTCGGATGAAAATAACGGTCATTACAATCTCTATACGTTTAAAAATGGGAAGAAAACAGCCTTAACAGCATTCCCCTCATCCATCAAAAAACCGTTTGTATCAGCCGATGGTTCTCAGGTCGTGTTTGAAAAAGACTACCAATTGTTTGTGTATGATGTCAAGCAAGACGAAGTTCGTCCTTTGTCTATTACGTTAAACACCAATAAATCTATTGCGAAAGAACAAACCTTCAATGTAGCTGATAATATTAGCTATTTTGACCTTTCACCTGATGGAAAAAAACTAGCCTTTATTAGTAGAGGAATATTATTTGTATCCGATGTAGAGGGAAAATTTATCCAAGCAATGACCAATGGAAAGGAACGTGTGATGGAAGTAAAATGGTTGAAAGACAATCAAACGTTGATTTTTAGTCAGACGTATAACGGTTATCAAAATTGGTTCAAACTTGCGGCTACTGGTAAAGAAAAAGCAGCACAACTCACCCAAGATACTCGTAACAACAGAGACTTAACGTTGAACAAAACACGCACCCAAGCGGTCTATACGAGCGGACGAGATGAGATTCGCCTCCTTGATTTACAAACCTTTGCCTCTAAAACGATTGTGAAAGATGAAATATGGGCGTTCCAAAGTGCTCCCCCTTCTTTTTCACCAGATGGAGCGTATGTACTTTTTACGGCTAAACGCAATTTTGAAGATGATATTTTTGTTCACCATATCGCCAAAAATGAAACGATTAACTTAACTCATACTGGAGTTTCTGAAACGAATCCCGTATGGTCTCCTTCAGGGAAATACATCTATTTCGCCAGTGATCGTTTGAATCCTTCCTATCCTATGGGAATGCAAAACGCTAGTATCTATCGCCTAGCCTTAGATTGGTATGCAGGCCCTTTTAAATCGGATGAATTTGACCAACTATTTGCAGCCAAAAAAGAAGAGGAACAAACAGAAAAAGAGGGTAAAAAGACCAAAAACAAAACCTCAGGTCCATCTAAAAAATCTACGGTAGTGACAATCAATACCCAAGATGTATTGGATCGGATTGAATTAGTGAGTGATAAATTTGGCAATCAATATTCTCCTGCTGTATTTGAAGAAGGCGACAAAGAATATGTCTACTATTCATCCAATCAAGAGAATGGTAAATATACCTTGTATCGCAAAATATACGAAAAGTTTGAGGCTGCTAAAACCGAAAAAATATTTGATAAAAGTGTTAGCTTGCTTCAACAAAGAGACAAAACCCTCTATGCCTTAAGTGGTAACAACCTGTATAAATTTGCCTTAGAAAAAGGAACACCTGAAAAAATTAGTATTTCCTATGCTTTCACTAAGAATTTAGCAGAAGAGTTCAATCAGATGTTTGAAGAAACTTGGGCTGGTGTGGAAGAAAATTTTTATGATGAGACCTTTCATGGGTTAGACTGGAAAGCAACTAAAGATTACTTTTCCTCTTACCTCCCTTACCTGAACAACAGAAATGATTTGCGCATTTTACTCAATGATATGTTAGGTGAACTAGGGTCTTCTCATTTGGGTTTTACCTCAACAGGAGAGGAAGAAAAAACCAGATTACAATATAACACGGTAGAAACTGGAATCATATTTTCCGCTGCGAATCCGTATGAAATAGCACACATTCTACGCAAATCTCCCGCTGCTGCAAAAGATATTGATTTGCAAAAAGGAGATATACTAACCCACGTCAACAAACAAAAAGTTGACTTTGCGACTAACCGTGATGCGTATTTTACTTTTGCGCCTACGCAAGAAGAAATCGAATTAACCTTTGAACGTGGATCCAAAAATTTTTCGGTAAAATTACACCCCATCTCCTATGTTACGCAAAAAGGATTATTATACGATGAATGGATTTACCAAAATAAACAACGCGTGAATACGTGGAGTAACAACCGCATTGCCTACAGTTACATGAAAAACATGGGGTCAAGCGAATTGGAGCAATTTTTATTGGATATGGTAGAACAAGAGCACCACAAAGAAGGGGTAATTTTAGATCTTCGTTTTAATACGGGAGGGAATGTACACGATAAGGTATTAAATTTCTTAGCTCAACGTCCCTATCTACAATGGAAATATAGAGAAGGTAAACTGACGATGCAAAGCAATTTCAGCCCAAGTGGAAAACCTATTGTCTTGCTCATCAACGAATTTTCCCTCAGTGATGCCGAAATGACTGCTGCTGGTTTTAAAGCCTTAAAATTGGGGAAAATCATCGGTCAAGAAACGTATCGCTGGATTATTTTCACCTCTGGAAAGTCGCTCGTAGATAACTCTTTTTATCGCTTACCTTCTTGGGGAACGTATACCTTGGAAGGAGATAATTTAGAAAAAACAGGTGTTGCACCGGATATTTATGTCAAAAACACCTTCCTTGACCGTCTGGAAGAAAAAGACCCTCAACTGGAGCGCGCAGTACAAGAAATTTTACAGGATTTAAAACCATAAAAATAACGAATAAAGAGAACTTTTTATTTGAAAAGTTCTCTTTATTCGTTATTTTTCAATACTTTAATAGTAAAGTTCGTCGTTTTACATGCAGTTATTTTTTATTTACAATAACATAATGTAGTGATAATGGCTATTCTTTAGAATTGATACACTTTTGCTATACACCAATCAATATTTAAAACTATGAAATTAAGTACACCCTTGTTATTCTTACTTTGCACGATTATAACCTCCACCACTCTAGCACAAGAATCCAAAGTCTTGCGTATTGGACATCGAGGAGCAATGGGGCATAGTACTGAAAACACAGTTGAGTCAGTTTTAAAAGCTATTGAACTAAATTGCGATATGATTGAAATTGATGTATTCAAAGTAAAAAGTGGAGAACTTGTGGTTTTCCACGATGATACTCTCGATCGTATTACCAATGCCAAAGGTCCTATTGAAAGCTATACCCTTGAAGAATTAGAGGATGTATTAGTAGAAGGAAAATATAAAATCCCAACCTTAGAAGAAGTGATTGATGTTATTGGACGTAAAGCTGTATTGAATATTGAACTGAAAGGAAACAATACAGCGGTGGATACCCATCGAATCATTCACAACTTTTTAGAGCGAGGTTGGAGTTATGACGATTTTATACTCTCCAGTTTCAAATGGGAGGAATTAAAAATTGCCCGTGACCTTGATGCTTCACTTGTATTAGCAGTGTTGACTGAAGAAAAACCAGAAGATGCCATTTCCTTTGCTTTGCAAATTCAAGCGAAAGCTATTAATCCGTATCACAAACTGCTCAATAAAGAGAATACGGCTTTAATCAAAAAAGAAAAACTCAAGATATTCCCTTGGACCGTTAACGATCCTAAAGATATTGAACGCATGAAAAAACTACAGGTAGATGGGATTATTACTAATTTCCCGGAGCGAATTTAGTTTTTACAAATACGACAAGACCTCTGACATATCCTCTCCAAACTCTTGAGCCTCTTTACACCATTTATATGACAAGGTGGCTCGAATTCCAAGTTCACGAGCTAATTCTGATTTGTTTGTTCTTTCCTTAGCCAGTTCAACGGCTTGCTTCTTAAAAGCTGCATCGTAAGTCTTTCTAATTCTTTTCATAAGTCAAAGATAAGTTTTTATGCTTAACTCTTTGTCCAGACTAAGTTAGCAAGTCCAGCCATCCTTTTTCTACATAGCGCTTCATTATTTCCAAAACGCCATCTCCATAATCGGGAAAGTAGGTAAAAGTGCAGGTGTTGGTTTCAAATAGCACGGAAGTTTCTGTATGGAATCAAAACAACCGAAAAAATAGTCAAGAAATAGAAGGTTGAGCTTCTGTGATTTAGAAGATATAACAACACTCTAGTTGACTAGTCAACTAGAGTGTTGTTTTTTTACCATTTTCTTATTTCCCTTCTTTACTATTCACGATGCACTACTTACAAATACGACAACACCTCTGACATATCTTCTCCAAAGAAGTTATGTTCTTTGGCTACTTCATATAATTCAGGATATTGCTGGGCTAAAATAATAAAGTCATATTCGATAGTACTCGCGTATTTTTTTGCAACATGCAATTCTAAAAGAGAAGTATACACCCAAATCATGGCACGCTCTTCCGGAGTATAGTAGGGTTCTCGTTGGGTGAAGTAATTGTCTACTTCGCTGTATTCTGCAGCATATTCGTTGGGAATATACTTTGTTGTCATTTGAATGAAATAGTAGTCCAACGGCACGCGAATATAGGCCTCGTCTTCTTTGGCTAATTCTACTGCCGCAGCTAGCATCTTCTTCTTGACAATCAACTTGCCATCAAACCCACGAGAAAAAAACAAACGATCATACATGCGATAATCCCAACCTTCGCGAGAGAGGCTACTCATTTTTTTGTATTCCTCCATACATTTGATTTGAATTCTTTTGTAAACATCAGGATAGTTTGGCGGAAAATCTTCATAGCCAATATCTTTCACAAATTCATAAGGTAAATAATCATATACTTGATTTAGTGCAGCCTGATTGGTATAAAAAATATAATTATTGTATGCAAGATCATAAGAATCTACTCTAAACATATAATACTTTTGGTTATAATCATCTAAATGTCTCTCTACATAACCAGGACTAAAACTGAAGAAATATCTATGTTCTAAATCGAAAATGTAATTTCCATAAGTAAAATATAGCAAGGGAACTTTATCATATTTATTTTGGATGTATACCGTAGGTAATAGTATTAGAAAGTTGTCAATTTTTTTTATTCTGGAATTAGTTGAATAATCAGCATAGATATCTACGTTAAAAATCTCCATAATTCGTTGAGCAAAAGTTTCTTCACTTGGAAATTGAAATCCAAAAGATTTTAATCCCAAATAATAGAGATGATTCATCAAGTTTATCTCTTCCATTCTATAATCTTCTTCAATAAACTCTTGATTATCAGGCATCCCTTGATTGGTTTCATAAATACCTTCTAATAATTTTTGATTTTCTTCTGTGCGTCCTTCCATTACTTCAATGATTCCTTCTTCTTTATATTGAGGCATATGTTGCCAATCTCTTTTTGGTTGTGTTGCTATTTGTTCTCGTATTGTTATTTCTTGATTTTGTTTGTTACAATTCAGAAATAAAAAACAAATAAGCAGACATATAATGTTGTATTTCATACTAAAAATATTACAGTGTTTTTGTGTAGTTAATAGGTCTAAAATATCCAAACCAACTGTCATGTGCACTAAGAGCTCCTCCTGTGCGTTTATAGTAAGCTACTCTTGTTTTTTTTGTGTGTACTTTAGATTCCTTAATTTTTTTTATTTTACTGTTATCAAATATTCCTATTGCATTTTTTAAGTGTGTGTCTTCATCACCGCTACCTAATAGATCTATAGCTTCTAGTATTATCACTAAATCATCTTTTTGATTATATTTATATACAATACCTGTATGTCCTCGAACTTTACCCGTTTTTTCATTAAGACCACGCCACACAAATATATCCCCTCGTTCTGGAATGAAATCTTCTTTTTCGCTCCCTACAATGTGTTCAATATTGGTATTGCCAATGGCTTTTTGAAAATCTTTTTCCGTAGTCATGATGCCGGTATGTAGTTGTATGGGTTCTTGAACGACACCTAAATGATATAGATACAGGGCTACAACTTCTGAGCAATCCGCTTCAAAAATATCCTTATACTTTATTCCTATCCGGGATCCTTCTTGATTATAGGGCCATCCTTTTTCTACATAGCGCTTCATCATTTCTAAAACGCCGTCTCCATAATCGGGAAAGTAGGTAAAAGTGCAATTATCAACTTCAAACACTTTCGATGTTTTCTCTTGAAAAACTTTTTTCTTTTCTGCATAGGCAACATTATTTCCGATTTTTTTTGACACCTCATCGACATCCCATTCTAAATTACTATAGTGATTTGCTTTTTTATCACTCCAAGCCCAATAAGCCATACTAGCCACCATAGCCACTTCAGGGTCTGTTCCTACTTTATCGGCGCCTTCTTCTGTTAACACCTCAACACCTAATAGTTTGGTTGTATATTTATTTGCTTGTTCATAACTGGCTCTAAACGTAATTTGAATATAGCCTCGTCCTCTAAATTTCCAACCTTCACCTCCTGGTTCATTCTTATCATTTCCAAATCTTCCTCCATAAACCAAATCGGCAATCATTTTTTGATTCGAAGCTTGTATACCGCTGTCATTAGGAGCATTTAAATCTTTTCTTCCATACTTGCTAGAATTCTCCTTATTTTGGAAAAAATTATTTAATCGTACAGGTTGAGAGCGATAGTTTCCATCTGTGTAATAACCTCCAACTTTATTAACGGAATCTCCTTTTACCCATGTCTTTCCCTTTCTCCTTTCATTGCCTGTTTCCAATAGTAGAGCTGAATAATCTAGGTTCTCTTTTCTAATTTTTAAGGGACTTCCCGATTCTGCAAAAACTTGTGCAAAAAAATGTGCTTTGTTCCAACAGGTATTCATCTCAAAAACAGCCATATAATCCGTATAAGCTTTTGCGATGGCGTCTAGAACAACCGCATCTGATCCTGGAAAGAGTTGCATTAATTGGGCACTTGTTACGGGAGCCTTGCATCTCGGACAATCGGAATGGGAATCAGGTACAACTTCCTGTCTAGTTGTTGATCTACGCTCCACCACAATCGGAACACTGTGTTCCTTAAAGGTTTGACTAAACACAAATTCTTGGACCAGTTTGAGTTGATGCAGGTAGAGGTAGCCCCGTTTATTGTCTTTGAGATAGGCAGCTAAACGCAGGAGGTTTTTTTGGGCTCTTTTTTGTGCCACTGTACGAGGCAATCCTTTTTCTATTTCGGGTTTAAACGGTTGCATCAACAGGTGATCATTGGCCCAGTTTCGCTCGTATCCCTTGGGGTATAAAACCTCTACATTCTTTTTCTCTATGAAATAGTTCGTTTGGCCATATAAAGGGTCTTTGGTCTGGGCTTCATAGCTAATTCCCAGGTAAAATACACGGGGATTACTTCCCAATCCCTTGTCTTTTTTGTGGGTATTGCCCTTGTAAATCGCGTGATCACTCGTGTCTAAAGGGTGATAAATCACGTGTTCTCCCTTGGGAAAAGCAAGGAAAAACGAAGCCGCTTCTCTGTCCTTAAATACCAACTTTAAAAAACGCTGATTGGTGTTTTCATATAGGGTTACCTTCACAGTATCAGGGAGAATTTCATGCTGATCATAACGCCCCAAAATGCGGATGACCTCAACCTCAATGGGCTCTTTATACAAGATCGGGCGAAATAAACGACGGTGATTGGCCGTGTTAAAATAGGCCTCAATGCGGTATTTTTTGGGAATATACCCATAAGTATTCACCGTATCCATCGGAAAAACATGCCCTAGTAGCCCTTCGTGTTGCTTGAATAGTTCTCTTTTGACATTGGATAAACCAATTTCTTCAGACAAGGTAAAAAAGATAGCGTATTCCTCTCCCTTGCCTTCGGGAACTTGTTGTTCAAAGGTCTTCCAAAAATTAGAAAAGGGAAACACCTGATGTGTGCCCTTCCCTTGAGAATCAAAGTGAATCGTATCGCGATGCAACTCCACAATATCGCGAGCCCGATTACGACTGTCATACCAGTAGCAAATCGTTGCCGATCGGTTTTCATATCCCGTGATGTCAGCGACAACGGCAAAACGCTCATTAAAACTCAAGCTGCTGATTTGTTGGTCGTGAACATTGACAAACTCCCATCGGTTGACTTTTCCCGCTATGCAATGGATTTCATAGGTATACGTTTGCCCATTTAAGGTAATATTCAAGTGGTACGTACCCAATTCTTCCAGCTGAAAAGTCAGGGTAGCCAAGTTGGATCGCAAGACAAGACCTTCGGTTTGGGTGTGAACGGGATACAAGACTAACCCTTCTAAGGATTGATTCTCCAGCGTGTCTTCAGCTCTAGCAAGTACGAGAGAGCCGAGTTCCGCTTGAATCGTTGCCTTGCGTTGCGCATCCACATAGGAGATGGATAACCCAAACCCCGGCTTCTTCTTTGGTCCCTTGCTATAGGTTAGGGTATAGGTAATTTCACTATCCACATTGTCGTGCACAACAGCAACAGGAGAATATTTTTCTTTGGAAAAAAGATGGCGAATAAGGTGTTGAAACTGCTGGGCAGATGCCAATTCCTTCACTTCCAAATAGGCTGCTTCCGATGGAGGTTGATACCCAATAGTCATTCCCAAATTCATCGTTACCCAATCCTGGCAGTAAACCGTGTAAGTTGTTTGCCCGCTTTCTGTTTTGGAGAGGCTAGGGCTAAGGGTGAGCTGGTTAATTTTATTGTCAACCACGTGAATCGTTTGACGTACTTTGTCTTTAACCATCAAAAAATGCCCATATACACATTCGACAACATAGGTTCCCTCTAGAGGAAAGTGTAAGGTAATGGACGTGTTTTTAATAAAATGTTCTTCGAATCTAGCGTTGCCAGGGGACTGAATACGCCATTTGACCAAGAAAGGCTTTGCGTTTTTCTGGTTGTGAAAGGCAGCGGTAAACACAAGGGTACTACCCAAGCGTACATTTTCCACAGCAGGTGAAATCGAAAGTATGGCATTGTCATGCACTTGAAAAGAAACAAGAGCTATCCCTTGAATCGGGCGATGATCTTCCAACACTTCTACTTGGTAGGTATTGGCATTG
>NZ_JBKFDO010000022.1:0-69965 GCF_046557355.1 Myroides sp. DW712 | reverse complement strand
CGATATGGTGAAGAATGAGACAAACATCAAAATCTTACAAGAGATTATTCAAAACGCACCCAACAATGTGTCAATTGAAATAAGAGAAGGAGAAGGGGAGTTTTTGGTGTACTATGATGCCGACAATCAAAAACATGAAATTAACTTAACCCAACACGAAACCCAAACATCAATTGGTAAGCATGTAGCTGCTGGAGATGGTTTAGAAGGTACCCTACAACCAACAGAAACTCTTGCGGTTGGTAACCTAAAAGAAGGCGATATTTACTACTCTTATTTAGGAGAACACGACAAAATCTTTTACATTAATATGACTGAAGATGTGATTACTTCTGTTCAAAATAGTGCGCTGTTGAAAAAGGAAATCTTCAATACGGTTAATAATTATAGTTCAACCGGAGGAAATGTGTTTTATGGAAAGATAGATGCCAATAGTACAGAAGACGTATTGTATATCATCGTCGATGACCAACCACAACCCATTGATATTTCACAAGATATTTTGAAAGTGATTGAAGATGTAACAAATAATACCATTATTGAAAAAATTCTAGATCGTATCGAAGTGGTTGTTCAAGTGGATGAGGTTGATGTACCGATTGGAACGACTATTGACGGAAGTAAAGTGTACAAAGGAAAACGTTCTGTTATGGTATCTAACAACGATGGATATGATATTGAATTCGCTTCTCCAATTACCTTGAAACCCGCAATGAAAACAAGTGATACAGAACGAGCAACGTATAAACCAACGAATGAAAAAATCGAAAGTTTATTGTCTGTAACGATCATTAATAAAACAACAAAACAAGTGGTATTGAACCAAGTGACTGATGTAGAGATAAATACCTCAAGTAATCAGGTAACCTTTAATTTTGGAATGGGCAATATGTATACCCCATTAGAAAATAATAATTACGAAGTTATATTTGAGTATACAGCCAAATAAAAACACAACAGTATGAGAAAGTTAATTTTTGTATTATTTCTATTAGGGGGATACTTTTCAGGGTATTCCCAGGTAGGAATAGGAACGAGAAATCCTTCTTCATCTACGCTATTGGATATCCATAGCGCAGAGGGAAATAAGGGAGTTGCGATGCCCAAGGTTGCTTTAATTAGTAAGCAATCCTATGCTCCTATAACAGGAAGTAGTAGTGATAAGCACAATCTTGGATTAATCGTGTACAATACAACAACAGATCATGCAAAAGAGCTTGTACCAGGGTATTACTATTGGACAGGAACGAGTTGGACTGCCTTACTTCATACGGAAGCAATCTTTGATTTAATTGATCAACAAAACACAAAGGATGGGGTGTATTATGGCAAGATTAATGGCGGTACACAAGCGGTGTTATACGTAAAGAAAAAAGATGCCCTGGGCAATCAAATACAGGAAGAAATTGATCTGTTGCGACTTTTGCTTCAGGATATTTCAAATTTATCAGAAGAACACCTGTATCAATTGAGAAAAACACTGGGCTATGACATTACAGAACACGCAGTATATACTGGAAAATCAGTTCGCGGACAATACCACTATAGTGTATACGGACGAACAGCAATAGAAGATGGAAATGCAGAAGTTCGAGGGGTTCGGCTGAGTCAAGAAACCTTGCATTTACTGGAAGAAGGTGTCGTTTTTGACATTCACTTACTCAATGCCAATCAGCAGATTATTGATATTAATACCACGGAGGTTGAGGTAACGAGTGGAGGATTGCTTAAGTTTAGCTTAGGATCAAGTAGTATGTATTATACCTTACCTGCAGGTGAATATGGAGTGATTGTTGATGTATTGAGCTCGCGTGAATTATTACCCTTGGGAGGATAAACGCGAAGTGGTTAGAGAATCGGTGTGCAAAGTACGAAATGGTTAGAAGTAGCTTTGGTTGTGATTAAAACTATATGATTTCACATCATTTTTTAAAATAAAATAATTTTTTTTTACTGGTAACAGTATCGTTTATGAAGATGTTTAAGTGATGATATTAGTGCGGTAACACTTAAGTATAAAAAAGCTATCTAAATTTTTCTAGATGGCTTTTTTTATTGTACGTTCTGTAATGGAATAGGAAAGCATAAAAGATGGATATCCACAGGGTTCTTAGAAACTAAAAAAATGGAGGAGGTGTTCTTTTTCTAGTTAAAATAACAAAGAAAATGATTTAAATGTAGTAATATTGCGCTCAAAATTATTTTTCCTTGGATGAGGAATTAATAGCGCCGACTAGCCTTGGCTTTCGTATACATTTGAAACACTTAATATCATAGAGTATGATTACCTTATTGAAACGATGGAGCATGAGTTTGCTTTTTTTAACTGCCGCTTCGACGGCTTTTGCACAAGATGCAACAAAACCAGAAAAAGAATTTAACAAAGTCTATGGAGGCTTAGGGTTCGGACTGGATTATGGTGGATTTGGAGCTAAAATTGAATACTTACCTATTGAAGAAATCGGCGTTTTTGCTGGTGTGGGATATAATTTAGAAGAAGCAGGATGGAATGTAGGAGTTTCATATAAGCTGAAGGTGAGTAAGCGCGTATCTCTTAATCCACTGGTGATGTATGGGTATAATGCTGTGTTGCAAGTAGATGGAGCTTCGGAATACAATATGGTTTCCTACGGCACAACATTTGGAGCGAATGTCGATATCTATGTTGGCAACAGAGGGGATAAGATTAGTGCAGGATTATATGTTCCGATTCGCTCGAAAAAATTTATGGATAACTATGATGAAGTCAAAGATAGTAGCTACATCGAGATGAAAAATGAGTTGTGGCCTATTGCGATAGGTGTTGGGTATAACTGGAAATTGAATTAATCTTTACCCTTCTCTTGATGGTTGTTAAATAAGAGAATGAAACACAGTTTTTCTTTCCTTGCCCAAGAATCTGTAGTTGCTTACTGGTGTGATGCAAGATGGCAACATCGAATAGGAGGTACAATATTAGTATCATCAAGTTTTTAGTGTCTACTAATTCTTTGCTGTTTACTTGTTATTGCGCTATAAGGGATAAAAAAAGAGGGATCTTATCCAATTGGATGAGCTCCCTCTTTTTTTTACGCTTGAATTCGTTTAGTTCTATTTATAAATGGTACATTTAAACCCAAATTAGAACTGCCTTGTATTTTCAAGGTACAACAGTCTTAAAGTAGAAATAAAAGAAAATACAGCTCAAAGGCGGGAAAACGAACGATAAAAACAATCGTTCTGATGTAAAAAATACAGGTGAAATAAGTGAACTACTCCAAATTATTTCACGCCTAAAGAATAGAGTAGTGGTAATACTGGGATTCCAGTTCATTGAATATGACTTTTAAAGAATTAAATATCATCCAACCTATCTTAACAGCGATTAAGGAAGTTGGATATGATCAACCTACTGCGATACAAAAGCAGAGTATTCCTTTTATTTTACAAGGACATGACCTTATCGGATGCGCTCAAACAGGAACGGGGAAAACCGCTTCGTTTGCGATTCCTATTTTACAGCTTTTACAACAGCAATCGGGACCTAAAAAAGGAATTCGTTCCTTAATTTTAACCCCAACAAGGGAGTTAGCCATTCAGATTGACGAGAATTTTAAAACCTATGGTACACAGGTAAAAACGAGACATATAGCTATTTTTGGAGGAGTATCTCAGCACAAACAAGTAGCGCAATTAAAACGTGGCGTGGATGTAGTAATTGCTACGCCAGGGCGTTTATTGGATTTGCTGAACCAAAAGCTTATTTCCTTGCAGCAATTGGAAATTGTGGTGCTGGATGAAGCCGATCGCATGTTGGATATGGGATTTGTACGCGATGTCAAAAAGATATTTACGCAAATTCCCGCCAAACGGCAAACGCTATTTTTCTCTGCCACCATGCCTCCAGAGATTAAGAAATTGGCCATGGAACTTGTCAAGAACCCCAAGGAAGTTAATGTTACTCCCGTTTCTTCTACGGCAGGTACCATCGAGCAATCGGTGTACTTTGCGGAGAAGGACGAGAAATTAGCCCTACTTTTTACCGTTTTAAGTGATGCGTCGATTGAGCGTTCTTTGGTTTTTACGCGAACAAAGTACGGTGCGGATAAGCTGGCAAAAAAACTGATAGGTATGGGAATTGCCGCAGCCGCTATCCATGGAAATAAATCACAAAACGCTAGACAACGCGCACTGAGCGATTTTAAAGAGCATAAGATACGTGTGTTAATCGCTACGGATATTGCAGCTAGAGGTATTGATATTGAGGAACTACCGCATGTAGTGAATTATGAGTTACCCAATATTCCTGAGAGTTATGTGCACCGCATCGGACGTACTGGACGTGCAGGAGCACAAGGAATTGCCGTTTCTTTTTGCGCGGAAGACGAGAAGAAAGATTTAGTGAAAATAGAAAAGTTAATTGGAATTAAAATTCCAGTCTTGTCGAATGCACACTCCTTAGCTACGGCACAACCCCCAACGCAAGCTGCAACACAAGCACAACCTGTGACGGAAGCGAAGAAAGCTAAGAAACGAAATAAACGCAACTACAGACCGAAAAGACGTCCAAACCAAAATGAGAAACGAGACTAAAATGAACTAGGACGCTGAGAAGGAAAAATATTCATTAGAAGTCAACGATAAATTGACTTCTAATGAATAATACAATAAAATAGATTCTCTTATAAGCTTTTCTTTTTATGCGCTAGCTTCGTTTATTCTTATTGATTTCATCTTGAAGCTGACGTCTAATTTTTTGCTCGCGCTCCAGAGCTAACTTCTTATATTCTTCAAGTTCACTTTCTGCCTCTAGTTGCTTTGTACGGGCATCTTTGGTCGTAGCAAAACTTCTTTTATATTGGGTAAACAAAATGCCTAAAACCAAGAGTAAAACTAGAATAATTGACCAAACAATTACTTTAAACGTACTTTTATGCGTACTAATGCCGATAAAATCAAGATTATTTTCTTGCTCAATAGCCTGTGTTAGGTCTTTTTGTACGCCTTGCAACTGATGAGACAGGGAATCGATGGTCGTTTTTTGTTCAATAAGAAGCTGATTGTTTTTCCCTATCGTTGTTTGTAATCGCCCAATCGAATCTCTTACATTTTGTTGGATATGCAGTAATTTATTTTTCTCTACTACCTTGTAATTCTGCCAGTTATTGGATTGACTAAGTAGGGTGTTAAACTGACTTTCGATGGTGTTTGTCTCGCTTTGTGCATAACTTGACAAGCTATAGGTTAGTAAGGTGGCAGATAAAATAATTGCTTTTTTCATTCATTTAATTTTTGAGTTTTTTTCCATTCGCCTATGTAAAGATTGAATCATTTCATTGTATAAACGTAAAGATATCTAGAAAAATAAGGGTAGACAAGTATTTTCTAGACAGAAAAAAGCAATAGGTGAATAGGAAGGAATATTTTTAGTATACAGTCCTTCGAGGATGCTTCGAGATACCTTCGATGTTCCTTAGGAAAAAGGTCTTTTTGTCGAAGAAGCCTTGAAGAAGGCTCGGAGAAGAAGAGAAGGAATACAGTCCCAAAATCCAGTAATTGGGTGAGTTTTATTTGCGTTTTGATGCATCCGAAAGGAAAAATATTCTTCTGAGTAAATACAACAAATCTATCCATACGAAAGGTATATTTTACGAACTAAAATACATTTTTTGTTTAATCTGCACCTGTAATAAGTGATTTGTTGTTGCTTATAGGGTATGGCTAATGCAGAAAAAGTGATAGTGCTATTGGATAATTGTCTTTTTATTGGCACTAAAACAGGTTCATATCTCCTGCTAAAATCCAACGTTTCTTTTTCATGATAGCGTAAATCAGGTAAGAAATGACCATGGGGAATAGAAATTGTAAGCCTAGAATAGCCAAGAGGATGTAGGAAGTAGAATAGGATTCTTTCATGGCATTAAATGTACCAATTTGCCCCACAAGCCCACAGCTTCCCATACCAGATTCTAAGGCTGTATTTTGCATATCAAAAAACAAAATGGCAATAGGGCCAAGGATAGCGGCCGTTATTGTGGGCGGAATCCAGATTTTCCAATTTTTATAAATGTTGGGCATTTGCAACATGCTGGTACCCAGTCCTTGGGCGAGTACGCCTTTTAGCCCGTTGTCTTTATAGCTGATGGTCGCAAATCCAATCATTTGTGCACAACAACCTATCGTAGCGGCTCCTGCAGCTAAACCATCCAATTGTAACATCAAACACAGGGCTGCGGAAGAGATGGGTAGGGTCAACACCATGCCCACGACTACAGCGATCACCATGCCCATAAGTAAAGGGTTGGAGTCTGTAGCCAGGATAATGATTTGGCCAATCCACTGCATGAGCTGATTGACACTAGGGCCAATGAGTTGAGCTAAAGCAACCCCTACTAAAACTGTAACAATAGGGGTAATCACAATATCAATCCGTGTTTCACCTGCTACAGCTTTGCCGATTTCTACGGCGATTATAGTAGCCAAAAACACGCCTAA
Organism: Myroides sp. DW712; assembly: GCF_046557355.1. Lineage (NCBI taxonomy): Bacteria > Pseudomonadati > Bacteroidota > Flavobacteriia > Flavobacteriales > Flavobacteriaceae > Myroides > Myroides sp. DW712. The sequence goes on along the minus strand of NZ_JBKFDO010000022.1, from coordinate 63,491 downwards.
AGGACCACCCAATTGATAAGACGCTACACCCACTACTGCAGATGAAAATAGAACCAATTGAGGCGCCCGTAAACTATAGGCAATAGCAAGCGCAATGACTGGACCTGTAGCTTGATTTGCAAAAGGCCAAACCACTTCTTTTAGAAAGAGAATCCCCAATTCTTCTCCTATTGTTTTTAGAATTGTCCCAACGAGTAAGGTTGCAAATAAACCATAGGCCATAGCGCCCATCGCATCAATAAAGTAGCGTTTACTTGAAATTTGGATGTCTTTTTTTTGAAGAAATGCTCGCATGAAAGAGGGTAATAAAATAGGATTGCCAGCATAAAGGTAAATAAAACGAAGAAGTATACGTGTTTTTTTTTATGTTTACTACTAATTAAAAGCGAGACAAACATGAACGAGTAGATTTTGATACCTGTATTGTGAGCGATTAATAAAAAGAGAACTAAATAAGGATGAAAAGAATAGTATATATCGCATTACTGGCTTTAGTATATGTAAATTGTAGTCGGAAAGAAGTGAGTATTCACGATTTAGAAGAACGAGAGGAGATAAGCTATGAGAAGAATACAACAACGAAATTTACAGGAGTAGCTCGGAGTTATCACGCGAATGGACAGGTAGATGTGGAGGAAAACTATACCCATGGAAAGTTAGAAGGAATCGTGAAGCGCTATTATGAAGATGGACAAGTAAAGATAGAGGCCAATTTTAAAGCAGGTGAACAAGAGGGGATAAGGAAGGAATATGATTCACAAGGACATCTAGAGATGGAAACGATGTATAAGAAAGGGAAGGTAGACGGAAGCAAGAAGGAGTACTATCCTACTGGACAAGTGGCAATTGATGCAAGTTTTACAGAAGGAAAGTTAGATGGAGTGAGTACAAAGTATTATGAAGACGGGCAAATCTCTCTGGAAGTACAGCATAAAAATGGAGTAGAAGAGGGGATGATGAAAGGGTATCATGAAAATGGACAACTATCAGTGGAAGCCTACTATAAGGAAGGAAAATTAGAAGGTCAACGTAGAGAATACTACAAGAATGGACAACTAGCAGCAGAAGCCTACTATGTGGATGGAGAATTAGAGGGTATGGTTAGGGGATATGATACAGACGGACACTTGATCGGAGAGGCAAGCTATGAGCATGGGGAGCTTATTGTGAATAAGAAATAGCAGTGAAATACTTCTTTTGGGATGTAAAAAAAGGAAAAATATGGCTTTGTTTATAACGCTTGATAATGTATATGGTTTATACGACCTGGATGGAACAAGGAAAATTGAAGGAATTGTTGTGTTTCATCAACATCATACGCCCAATCAGGACTATACGAAGCACAGTCGTTTGTTTGAAGGTCTTTTGCTAGGTATTGTTTTAAAAGGTTCCATGAGAACCCGCATTCACTTTACGGAATATGAAGTACAAGAAGGAGATATTGCTGTTGTGCCGCCACAGGTTATGATAGAAACTATGTCTTTAAGTGAAGAGGCAGAAATCGTTACAATAGGTCTTTCTTTTGATTTTATTTCCTCATTTCCAATTTTACGAGAATTTGTACTGAACGATCAGCTTCGTTGGCAGCCAATCATTCGATTGAATCAAGAAGAACTTCTCTTACAAGAAGAACTCCTTCAACTGATTGAAAATGTATACAACAAGAAGCAAAGTTCCCATAAAATAGACATGCTCAAACACCTAGTTATGGGGTTGATTCAGCTGATTATGGAACAGTATCAGGAGGAACCCAATCCTAAAGGTCAAATAAAGAATCGAACACATGAAATGATTGACAACTTTTATTCGTTAGTTTCTACCCATGCGCACCAACAACGGAATGTACAGTTTTATGCCGATCAACTCCATGTAAGTACGCAGTACCTTTCTTCTTTTTTGAAACAACATACAGGAAAATCTACCTTACAGTGGATCGATCATGTTTTGGTGTTACATGCTAAAACCTTGCTTAAATCTACAAGCTTATCCATAAAAGAAATTAGCAATACCTTGGAATTTACAGAGACTAGTGTGTTTTGTCGCTATTTTAAACGCAACACGGGTAAGTCACCCAAAGTATATCGAGAGGAAGAGTAATTAGGGCGTAGTAGAACAGAACACAGGTTTAGAAATAGTATGTAAAACCTTGTAAATCGTCAACAACTTGTTGCGCTTGGCTGTCTATTTTTATCCCATGAAAAAAAAAGATAAAAAAGCAGCAGTTGGATTTGTATTTATTACGCTATTGCTCGATATAACAGGATGGGGGATTATCCTTCCTGTCGTTCCGAAACTGATTGGTGAACTGATTCAAGGTGATCTTAGTCAAGCTGCAACCTATGGAGGTTGGCTTGGTTTTGCTTATGCCTTTACCCAATTTGTGTTTGCACCCCTCGTTGGAAATCTGAGTGATCGATATGGAAGGCGTCCTATTATATTGCTCTCTCTCTTTGGTTTTTCTATGGATTATCTATTGTTAGCACTTGCCCCTTCTATCAGCTGGTTGTTTGTAGGTCGGGTAATTGCAGGGCTAACAGGAGCTAGTATTTCTACGGCAAGTGCTTATATTGCTGATGTGTCTACGGACGAAAATAGAACAAAGAATTTTGGGCTAATTGGTGCTGCCTTTGGTTTGGGATTTATTATAGGTCCTGTTTTGGGCGGTTTATTGGGACATTACGGCGCACGAGTGCCTTTTTATGTGGCAGCAGTACTCTGTTTTCTAAACTTCCTTTATGGGTATTTTATGCTTCCCGAGAGTTTAGCTAAAAGTAAAAGAAGACCGTTTGAATGGAAACGCGCGAATCCGATGGGCTCTCTGATGTTTTTATTCAAACAACCCAAAATAGCTACGCTAGTTTTCGCGCTAGTATTTGTATATCTTGGACTTCACGCAGTTCAGAGTAATTGGCATTTCTTTACGATGTACAAATTTAATTGGACAGCAAGGCAAGTCGGAATTTCGTTAGGGGTCTTGGGCCTGTGCATTGGATTGGTACAGGGGGTTTTAATTCGATGGAGTGCCCCTAAATTAGGAGAGCAAAAAAGCATCTACTTAGGCTTGTTATTTTATGCCCTAGGGCTTTTATTGTTTGCTTTCGCCAATCAGAGCTGGATGATGTATGTCTTTTTACTTCCGTATGCGCTGGGGGGAATTTGTGGCCCTTCGCTTCAGTCTTTCCTTAGTAAAAGTATTTCCGCCAATCAGCAAGGAGAACTGCAAGGGGCATTAACCAGTTTAGTTAGTGTCACTTCCATTATAGGACCACCGCTAATGACGAATCTATTCTATTATTTTACTCAAGAAGATGCTCCTCCTACATTTGCAGGTGCTCCATTTTTAGTAGCTGCTATCTTGATGTTGATGAGTGTGGGGCTCGTCTATTTTAGTTTTAAAAATTATCATAAACAAGAGGTTTAGAAGGGACAAACTTATTTCATACGGATATTGACTTGTAAGGAGCAATCTATACGAGAAAACTCTTGCTCTATACTCCTTCACTACGAATCATTTACTATAAATAAATAGAGTTAATCCATTGATTATCTTCAGTTCAACACATAAAGCATTCCAATTTTAGCATTGGATTGTTAGAATATCTCTTTTTTATTCGTTAATCTGTAGGGTGAAAAAAAATGTTCCCCCCTATATTTGTTCTACTAATAAGGAAGTACTGCTGTTTGCTAGCTATCGTTTCAATTGCGTTAGCACAGGCAAAAAGCATAGAACAAATAAAGCCACATAAAAGGTAAGGAGTTAGTGGGGACTAGTACGCGAAAGAAATTTAGTGTAAACTTATCTTTGAGGTCTACAAACCGGGTGGCTTTATTATACTCGCTCATGAACAAACAACAAATACAATTTTTTTAGAAAAATCCTCCTGTAGGAAGTAAAAGAAAACAGAAAATCCCCTTTACAAAAGCACGCAAGCAATTGCGTGCTTTTTGCATTGCCAATCGTTTGCATTTAGAACAAAGACAACTGTTTATTGTATGTTTAATTGTGTTTAATTAACAAAAAATATTTTTTAGATACGTATTTAAATAATGATTAATTTAATTGTGGGCTTATAAAAATAGTATTAGTTGATTTTTTGTCGGATAAATGTATCCTAATTTGTGAAGTTTTTTGCTTTAATGTGTACTTTAAATTCGGGTTTGTATCCTATTATTCTTTCAATTTTACTTTGTTTTGTTTTTCAAGTTTAAGCCTGTACACTAGGGTTTAACGATGAAAGAAAAACAGTACGATGAAGATACCTTTAGAGCCGTTTATGCATCGATCCTCTACTAGACTTTATATAAATTGCGAAAATTTAGATAGCGTCTTAGCGCGTAGACACGATTTTGTTTTTACCCCTCATGAGCTTAGTTTTTTTAGTATTCATTTGTTTACTGAAGGAGAAGGTATTTTGAATGTTGATTTTAATCCAATAAAGGTGGCGTCCAAAGAGGTGCTAGTACTCTTCAAAAATCAGGTGATTGAATGGAAAGAACCGATAAATCACAACGCGAAGATTCTTATTTTTACGGAAGACTTTTTTTGTATTGATGAAATGCACTTTCAGTTTTTTCATACTTCTACTTTATTTAAACAGACAGAAATGTGTAAGCGCATTGAGGTAATGAATCACTTTGAGGAATTAGTATTGCTGTTTGATATCATCAACCAGGAATTAATGAAACCATACTATCCAAAGCAACGCTACGTACTCAATAATTATTTGTTTAATGTTTTAATCTTTCTTGAACGCTCGTTGAATCAAACTACAGTGGAGGAAAAGTTAGCGGTTTCACATGAAAAATTGATTGTGGCTAAATTTAAAGATTTTGTTAACAAGAATTTGAATAAAGGATATAGTGTTAAGAGGTATGCAGAGGAATTAAATATAGGATTGCGAACGCTTGAATATGCGTTTCAAAAAAATGAGAATATCACGCCTTATAAATGGATTTGTAAACGAATAGTGATGGAAATCGGCAGGTGTTTGCTGTATAAGGACTTACCCGTTAATGTCATCTCGTATCAGTTGGGGTTTAAGGAGGCCAACCACCTGTCTATTTTTTTTAAAAGACATACAGGATTAAATCCCTTAGAATACAAGAATAGATATAGTAAAGACTGAGCAAATAAGGAATTATTTGGGTTGTTTAGTGAATAGTTTAACCTGTTTATTGTTTTTTTTTTGAAGATGAAAAGACGGAGATTTTTTTTTATTTAAAATGATTCTATTTTAGAGTTGGTTGTTTTCGTTGATTTCTTTAGCTTTGAGATACACTAAATTCGTATAATTATGCAGGTATTTTATCGATTATCTTTTTTCCTTTTCGTATCGTTCTTTTGTATTTCGTGTACAGGTAAGGCAATACCCGAGAAAGCGCAAGCAGTTGAAAATTTTGAGGTCAATCGTTACCTGGGTACTTGGTATGAAATTGCGCGGTTTGACTTTTATTTTGAAAAAGATTTAGTTTATACTACGGCATACTACAGCCTCGATAAAAATGGAAATCTCCAGGTTTTGAACCGAGGGTTTAACGTTAAAGACAACGAATGGAAGCAAGCGAAAGGAATTGCTAAATTTAGAGGGGCGAAAAACGTGGGTGCGCTAAAAGTTAGCTTTTTTGGTCCCTTTTATTCGGGCTATAATGTGATTGCACTAGATGAAAATTATCAATATGCTTTAGTTGCAGGAAAAAATCTAGATTATTTGTGGATACTCTCCAGAGAAAAAAGTATACCCGAAGAGATTAAACAAAACTATTTGTCACTAGCTCAAAAAGTGGGATATGATGTCTCTCGCTTAATCTGGGTTCAACAAGAGTAGTGTAGGCATCACTAAAACTCACCATTAATCCAAGGTAGATTAATTGCTCCTTAGTCAGTCTTTTAGGATAATCTTGTTTCTTCTCTTAAGAAAGAAGGAAGGCATTTTAGTCGATGTTTAATCAAAAAAGAATAAAAGATAAAAACTAGACATGCCCCAAAAAGTTAGACCCTTATTTGGGATATGTCTAGTTTTTATATTTTAGCTTCTCTTTTTTATTTTACTTTATCGTACGCATCAAATACTAACTCCTGGATAGCATCTGAAATGCGTTGCTTTCCATCTGCTGTATTAATATCAATGCCACAGAATTTACTTCCATTGTTTTTCGCGTGTAGGGTTAAATAATAAATACCGCTGATTACTAAGGCTAAACGCGCGCGAATATCAACATTTGAATGCTCGAAATAGGGACTTGTTTTGGAAAACAATTCCTCACCAATCTCTTCGCGTTTATCCGCTATTTTGCGCAATATCTCATTGCTTTCTCCAACTTCCCAGTGAATGATGCGTTGTAGTGCTCGGTTGGTCAATAACGTCTCAAATTGATTTTGAAGCAGTTGATTGATATGATTCTGGGTCAATTTATCTGGATCTTGTAATAGATAGTCTATATCGGGTTTAGCTGTGCTCTTGTAAAAATCTTTTTGATTGATGTATTCCTCAACCAAATTGTCAATGCCACCAAAGTACGTCCACACCAGTTTTTTATCCACACCTGCAGCCTTAGCAATATTAGGAGCTGTGAGACCTGTATAGCCTTTCTTCTGTAATACCTTACCCACGGCAGCAATCATTTTACTCTTGGTACGTGCCTTGTCGCGTATAGGTCCAGAGGAGACTTTTCTTACTTTCGCTGGTTCGAGGGTTTGATCGGTGTTGGGAATCGTTTCTTTTTTATTTTTCATATTCATTATTTAAGGGGAGGGAAAAGCAACAACTTGTTGATTCCGTAATGCAATACAATACTAGTATGGAAAGTTTACGTTTCACTTAGTTCGCCAAATGTAAAAAAAATAATTCAATTGTATTTTTTCGTTTCTTTTTTCTACTAAATTACAAGGTAAAAACAGGTAGATGGTTAACTACAATTGTCCTTTTTTATTTTAGTATTACTGCATTTTCTTAGTTTTTTGATTTTTAAATTAAAATGTTAAATTACACATAAAAAATGAATTTACATCTACAATTAGATGCTAAATGAAAGAATCAAAAATAAAAGGAAACCAAATACATCCCATAGAAATAAATAATTCGATGCCTATCATGTCAAGGTCAATAATTAAAGACTTTGGGATGATTTGACACAAGAAGCTAAGCGATAAAGGTGTGATTGTTCATCGAGATAGCTTTTACTTTAGGGGTCAAGTCTAAGACATTTCGGGCGCTAATTCTAGGCGCAGCTTTAACTAATTGTTGTCGTCTGCCTTCAATCAACTGTTTTTGGGTTATTTTTTTGAGGAGTTGAACTTTTTGTTCGTCTTTCTTTAATTCAATGAGTAAGTACTTCACAGTGGGTAATTCACGATTGGAAAGCGGTTGGTCGGCTGTTAAAAAACCTTGACCCTGGAAAAATAGTTCCGAAATGGAACCATTAGAAGCATCTAAATGGTGCTTGTTCTTCTTTACTAATTTTGAAAGCTCCTCACTATATAGATAGCTGAGGTGATTGGTCTCATCTCGGGTAAGAAATAATGGGACAAGTTCAGTATTGTCGTCAAGGATAGCATACACTTGTAGCACAAGTGGCTCGTTATAATCCAAAAAGCATTGAATTTGAGCGGTTAATTCAGTTGTTTTCATAGCGTATTAATTTTTTTTACTCTTAAATATACGCTTTTTTTTTATGTATTCCTTAGAATTTGAAACCCATATAAGGGACAAATTTTGCTATAAAACGACAAAAAAGGACGCTCATCCCTTACAATCTCTTTGTTGCATCTTGGCTCTGCCTGAAATAAAAAAAGCAAGAAATGACGTTTTTTGAGATTTCGTTGACTTTTTTATCGCTTTTTATGGACAAAAAAAGTAAATTTAGATGAACAACTATTTTTTTTAAATCTTTTTATTTATAGTAATATTTTGATTTTCAATACATTGTTATTAATGTTGTTTGTTGTATTACGCAATTCGTAAAGTCATTTTCTTTAATTTGTTGAATGTTAGTTAAATATTTGTAAAAGAAATGTAAAAAAATATTTTATTTATATAAAATATTAAATTTAATCCCAACGTATGAACATTGAATTTATGAAGACAACAATACTGTATAATAAAATCAGGTCCCCATTTTAATTGTTGTGTTACTATATTTGTGTTCAATAGTAAGCCTATGTTTCGACATAGGCTTTTTTGAGTTGATTTAATTTAATGTATAGGTATGAAGGAAGGTAAATCAACCGTATAGCAAGTAATAAAAAGCCCCTACCATGAACCAATAGTTATAATAAATAGAAGCAATATCCTACGCTGTATTTGCTTAAAAATTGCAATTTTAATGAATTTTAGAATCCTATTTTGTATTCTGGTTACTACGACTAGCCATGCTCAAAATAACACCTTTGATAGCCTCTATCAGCGGGTATCTAAAGATGCCTCAATCTCAACTCCTCAAATCGCTTTATTACATCTAACGCAACTGGAGCAAGCTTCCAAGACAAATAAAGAGCAAATAGAAGTTTTTATGTTACGCGCCTCGTTGTTAAGACAATATGGAAATAGAGAACGCGCTATTGTAACACTAAAACAAGCCGATAGCCTGGCTAATAAATACAAATACCCAACTATACAAGCGCGAATTCATGGGGCTTTGTCTACCTTATATCGCGAAAATGGTATCGAAACGTTGGGGAAATTGTCGTTGATTAAGGCAAGATATTGGAGTAAATACGTTACTAATCCTTTGGAAATCTGTGTCTTGAAAGGTAATTTAATGCAAGAACAAGCGTATTACCACATGAATGCCTCCTTGTATGAGGAAGCTATTAAATGCCTAAAGGAGGGAAGAATAGAATTTGCCAAAATAGAGGATGCTAAATTGCGCTTTTTTCATTTAGCGAGTACCGATCAACTTATTGCAGAAAACTATATTCACTTAGCCGATGAAAAAAAAGCAATTGATTTTTTATTAAGAGCACAAGGAGAACTGCGTGATTCAGCTTATCCTGAAAGTCCATTAAAGGGATTTATTTACAAGAGCTTAGGGATGGCTCATTTAATTAGCCAAGATTTTGAAACATCATTTTCTTATTTGAACCAAGCACAAGCCGTCGGAGAACAATCCAATTTTGTAGAGTTGCAAAAACAAGCCTTAGCTTCCTTAATAACCTATGCGAAGCAAAAAGGAGATGCCCAAGCCTATGTGCTTTATAATGAAAAATACATGCAGTTGATCGAAGAACAGTTGAATGTGCAAACAAAAATTGCAGATTTTCTCGTCGGATCATATTATGAAAAAGAAGGAGCTACAAAAGATGCATATAAAAAATACGTTTGGTATAGCCTGTCCATTGGTAGTGGTCTCTTGATTTTTATTTCCTTGTTTTACTACCACCGAAGGAAATACACCCTCCAATTCAAAGAACTCCCCGTTGCAAGTCCTGCCACTCAACCATTTGTTGTACAGGAAGAGGCCGTGAAATCACAGGATACAGGAGTTGATCACACCTATATTTCCCGTGAAACAGAAGAACTAATCCTGCAGGGGATTCAACTATTTGAAGAAAAGAAAGAATTTCTCAAGCACGAAATTTCCCTAAGTAAACTCGCCAGCCAAATTGGAGTCAATCATCGCTACTTGTCTTATGTAATAAAACACCATAAACTACAGGATTTCTCTAGTTATATCAATACGCTACGCATTGAATATATCGTTTTGTTGTTGCAAGAAAATCCGGAAACACTTAAATATAAGATAAGCTATTTGGCTGATTTGTGTGGGTTTGCTTCCCATAGTCGATTTACCATTACATTTAAGCGTATCAAGGGAATTTCTCCTTCCACTTTCATTGAACAGCTGAAAAAAAAGAGGTAGTTCAGTTGGTTTCTGCCCTATGTGTTGCCAAGGTTATCAAAAAGTTATCTTATTGATTGTTGGGTGGTTGGTATCTTTTTTTTGATGAAATTTAAGTAGTCAAAAAAAAACGATGGAACACTATCACAAGCATTTATTTTTTGTTGATTCTGGGGTAACGATTGCTATAGTAAGAGAAATCAATACCTTACAACGTCGATTTGGGTTTTCGGAAGACATGCGAAAACTACTGTTAATTCAAGTACAACCTAGGGCAGAGAATCCTTTTGTTGGATTGAGTCACGAGCTTATAGTACCCCAAATACAGTGGTATACTTTAGATGGGCTAGAAGATAGTTGGGACATTATTGAGCGTAATGAAGATTGTATTCTATCTGATTACCTCTTTGTTTTTGCTCAAGATTACGAGGGTAATCAATACGCTGAAATTACAAAAGGACAACGCAAGGGCCAGATTGTTTGGTTGGATGCTTCCTTTTATGCAGATGTGGATAGCCTAGAAGAATTTATGGAGGAACAGTCAGAACATGTAGGATTCTCTCCTAGGTGGAGTGAAGAGGAACTTATTTTTAACTTCGTTTCTACTGAAAGTCAATTAGTCGAAATCAAAGCAAATTCGCTTGAACTATTCCTGTGTTAGAAAAAATAGAATTACTTATTTACTAAATAAGAATTGATGCGTTTTTTTAGTTTGTCAAGCCTGTATAGCAATATGCAGGCTTTTTTGATAAAAAAAAACGGATAATCTTTATTGATTACCCGTGATTTTTTTGATTAGAAAAGAGATTAATTTCTTGGTTTAGCTAAATGATCAAAAAAGTACTGTGCAATTTTGGTATTCAAGTGAATACGGTCAATGCCACGTACATTGTGTTCATGTGTAGGATACAAGAAATAATCTACTTGTTTATTTGCTTTGATGCACGCTTCAAGGAAGAGCATCGAGTGTTGTTGAACCACAACTGGATCTTGCGCACCGTGAATAATTAAAAGTCGGTTGTCTAATTGAGCCGCTTTATTGAGTAAACTCGTGCGTTCATATCCTTCAGGATTTTCTTGAGGTGTATCCATATAGCGCTCGCCATACATGATTTCGTACATTTTCCAATCCATGACAGGTCCACCTGCAACGCCTACTTTGAAAATAGAAGGATGTGTAACGGATAGCGTCGTAGTCATGAATCCTCCAAAGCTCCAACCATATACACCTATTTTTTCTTGATCCACATAAGGAAGGGTTTGCAAATACTTAATTCCTTGCATTTGGTCAGCCATCTCATGTTGTCCCAGTTGGCGATGAATTACATGCTCGAAATCACGTCCTCTATTGAAGCTTCCTCTGTTGTCAACCGTGAATACAAGATAGCCTTGTTGTGCCATATAGTGGAAAAATAACGATGATCCTCCTAACCAAGTATTGGTAATCAATTGAGCGTGTGGTCCGCCGTAAACATACACCATAACTGGATATTTTTTTGTTGCATCAAAATGGGTAGGGTAAATTACACGTGCATTTAATGGCGTTTTTCCATCCGCAGCGGTTATCGTAACAATATCCATTTTAGGCATATCAATCACATCTAAGTAAGGGTCTTTGGCTGTAAATAACGCTACCTCTTTTTGATTGGCAGTTTGTACAATGGATAATTGATTCGGAATTTCTATGCTATTGAAAGAATCTAAAAACAAGGTTTTATCTTCATTGAATGTTATCGCATGGGTTCCAGAACGCGTAGTTAGTTGTTCTGTTTTTGCTTTTTTAAGGTTTACTTTAAATAAATGACGATCTAAACCTTGATTGGTAATCCCTAAATAGTACAAGTTTTTACCTTCCTTGTCAAAGCCCAAAATCTCTTCTACAATAACAGTATCCTCACCTAAGGCTTGGATTAACTTACCTTCTGTTGAATATAAATACGGCTGGCGATATCCTCCTTTTTCAGATAAATAGAGGAATGTTTTACTATCAGCCGGATTGAAAATTAAACCTTGAGAAGGTTCAGTATAGGTTGTCGACTTCTCTTCAAATAAGGTAGTTTCAAATGCCCCTGTTGCCGCATTGTACTTGTTTAATTTTAAGTGATTTTGTTCGCGGTTTAATACCCCCACATAGACGTAGTTCCCCGAAGGATCCCAAGTAACCATCGTTAAGAATTGATCTTTCTCTCCTGTTTGAAGAACCACTTTGGCATGCGTGTATACATCGTAAATCACCAAGGAGACACGTTCATTGGTCATGCCAGCCATGGGATATTTAATGTTCTGATTCTCGGCAACTCTCGAATTCCATTGAACCAAGGGATAATCCGTCACTTCGGACTGATCATTTCGGTAGTAAAGCAATTGCTCTTGCTTTGGACTCCACCACATTCCTTTTGTAATACCAAATTCATTGCGGTGTGTATTCGAACTACCATTAACAATAGCTGTATCTGTATCGGTAGTAACGGATGTTTGTTGTCCTTTCTTATCTGAAATGACGATGTTGTTATCTTTTAACCAAGCAATATAATCGCTATTTCTAGAAACAATGTATTCTTGACCTTGAGTTGGTACTTTTTGTACAACTTCTATTTCTTTATCTTCTATATGATATTGTAAGAGCCATCTGAATTTTTGATCTGAGTCCACCACAGAAAAAGCTAATACTGTTTCGCTTTTCCATAGCAGATCTGAAGGAAAAGTAGCTATTTTGAAAGTGCCTTCCGGAATAGAAGTTGCAATCGCTTGGTTTAACTCATTCGCTGTTAGTAGAAAAGAGGAACTCCATTGCTGCGATGACGGACGAATAAACATACTGTCTCGCTTTGTATTCAAATGAGCTAATGTCTTTGCATTTTTCCAGCTCGGTTGAGTTAACTTTTCTGGTGCAAATGTGGTATACTGTCCTAGTGTTGCTTCTTGTATCGTCAGATTACGCTGAGCAAAAAGAAAATTACTCGAAAGAATAGCTAGGGCAAGTAAGTGTATTTTTTTCATTCTATTGTATGATTAATTTTATCGCGCACTAAGGTAGGGTTTTTCTCTTGTGTGACCAATACGTCCTTAATAAGAGGCGAAGGATTTTTTGCCAGTAAAGGGAAAGATGATGAGGTAAATACCAAAAAATGGAAGCAAAATCGCTCTTTTTTAGAAGCAATGCTTCTAAATGAAGGAGGGTGATTTTTTTTTGTAAAAAGAAAACATTCTCAAATTGAGATTTTTTAGGACAATACACTAATTTTTTCATGGTATAATGAAAAAAAAATTAATAAAAACAAGTTCAATATGTTTTATTTGATGAAAATACAGTAAAATAAATAATAGTTTTAAATAGATATATTTGAGAAGGCCGTTGTACGTCTTGCTTTGTGTTATTTAAATATTTTAGGTTAAAATGAACCACAAATTATTAATTGAATTTATGTATCTTCTTTTCGAATTTGAGCAAAATGCCGAGAGGGAAACAGTATCATGTTATACTCAAAATATTGAAGGGTTTAAGCAGTGGATTCGCGAGAAAAATGAAGAACCTACTGTTTCGAAGGAATTCGAGGTAACGGATGAAAAGGTGACGACGGAACAACAGATAGCACTTGACTTATATAAGCTAGCCAATTATAGTAAAATGTATTGGCGTGTATTATTGCGAGAGGGGACTTTTGCCAGCCAAGATAATTTTATTGTCTTACTCAATTTATGGATGCATGGAGCAATGACAAAAATGGAATTGATTCGAATGAGTGCACAAGAAAAACCAACAGGCATGCAAATAATCAACCGTTTAATTCAGTCGGAATTTGTCCAACAAAAAGATTCTCAAGTAGACAAGAGAAGCAAAATAATTGAAATTACTACATTAGGACAACGAGAATTAGAGAAGCAAATGGAAGAAATTCAACGTGTTTCTCTAGTAATCAATGGAAATTTGGGCGGAAAAGACAAACAACAGTTGCAGCTCTTACTTCAACGCCTAATAGATTTCCACGAAGAGGTATTTATGGAACATAAAAGTAAAACTGACTTATTGGATCTTGTTTTAGCGCACAAGGTGAAGTAGATATTGTTGGTAAGTGGTGATGCGTAAATCGTGATGCGTGATGCGTGAACTTTCAACCGAGAACTGTCAACCGCCACCTACCTCCTCAAATCTACGTCTTTTAACGGAATTACTTTCGTTTTGTATTTTAGTTTATGGTAGAAGTAGAAGAACAGGAAAAATGGAATTCCCATATAGGTAATGAAGATACCTTTCCAATCAAAAATCCCTTCAAAAATCATTTTGCTATCTTGACCAATAATCACACAAAGGCAAAGAACAAAGGCAAAGATAGGGCCAAAAGGGAAAAGTTTGGCACGGTACACCAGTTGCTTAGGGTTATTTCCTTGTGTAACATAGGCACGTCTAAAGCGATAGTGACTAATTGCAATTCCCAACCAAGCGATAAATCCAGTTAAACCTGAGGCGGCGAGGATAAAATCAATGGCTTTTGGGGTAACGGATTGAATGATAAAAATAAGCAATACGACGCATGCCGTAGCTAGTAGAGCGAGGATAGGTACACCTTGGGCATTGGTACGCCCAAAAGAGCGATGCGCCATGCCGTCTTTCCCCATGGCGTACAACATACGAGTGGAGGCATACATCCCCGAATTTCCCGCAGAGAGAATGGAGGTGAGAATAACCGCATTCATCAAAGCAGCCGCAAAAGCCCAATGCGCTTTTTCAAAAACCAAAGTGAAAGGAGATTTAGCAACTTCCGTAATATCTGCGCCTAAAAGTTCTGGACTCGTGTAGGGAATAAGTAAGCCAATGACAAAAATAGAGAGTATGTAAAAGATTAGAATACGCCAAAATACTTGCTTGATAGCTTTGGGGATATTTTTCTCTGGATTTTCGGACTCTCCCGCTGTGATTCCGATAAGCTCAGTCCCTTGAAAAGAGAACCCCGCAATAAGAAATACACCTAAAACTGTTAGAAATTTGCCTGAAAATCCATCGCCAATAAAAGGAGCATCACCAGTTGTAAAGTTTTTGAAACCAATGTATTCACCGCCAAGAATACCGAAAATAGTCAAAAGTCCCACTCCTAAAAAGATAATCACAGTAATTACTTTGATAAAGGCAAACCAGTATTCAGATTCCCCATAGGCTTTGACTGATAAGGTATTTAATCCTAGTATAATACCAAAGAAGAGTAAGCTCCACGCCCAAGGGGGAAGAAAACTCAGCGGTTCCCAATAGGAAATAACCAAAGCTGCAATAGAAACATCGACCGCTACTGTAATAACCCAGTTAAACCAGTAGTTCCAACCTAAGGCATAACCCAACGAAGGATCAACAAAGCGAGAAGCATAGGTACTGAAGGAACCAGATACGGGTAAATAGGTAGCCATTTCACCCAAAGAGGTCATTAGAAAATAAACCATGATACCGATAGCAGCATAGGCTAATACTGCACCGCCTGGTCCTGCTTGGTGAATCGCCTCTCCACTGGCCATAAACAAACCTGTACCAATACAACCGCCAATGGCAATCATGGTTAAATGTCGGGCTTTGAGTTTGCGCTGCACGCTGGAAGTGCTGTTGTTTTGTTCTGTCATGCTTGGGTTCATTTCTAACAAATGTAAATATTAATCAACTTGAACGAAACTTTTTTCTGTGGATTATGTGAAAAAGATATGTAATAGCTGGATTTGCTTTCTATTTTATACGTTTTGGAGTAGCTATTCTTCCATATGGGAATTGTCGTAGGAGGAAATTCGTTGAGGGTTAGTTGAGGGGTAGTTGAGGGTTCGTTGAGGGTTCGTTGAGGGTTCGTTGAGGGGTAGTTGAGGGGTAGTTGAGGGTTAGTTGAGGGTTCGTTGAGGGTTAGTTGAGGGTTCGTTGAGGGTTCGTTGAGGGTTAGTTGAGGGTTCGTTGAGGGTTCGTTGAGGGTTAGTTGAGAGTTAGTTGAGGGTTCGTTGAGGGTTAGTTGGGGGATTCGCTAAAAACGATACTATTTCATCTCATATTTCCAAATCATATAAAAAAAAGAACTTCTGGTTTTCAGAAGTTCTTTTTTTTTATAGTTACAAAATAGTATGTTATACATAATGGGGGGGGGAAATCTCTCTTCTTTCATCCTAATCTTCCAATAAAAAATGCTTGAAATCCGCAAAGTTCAACGGGTGTACCCCGTGACCTACTGGATATTCTTTGTATTGGTGTTTGATTTGAAGTGCCGCTAAGATAGGTGATGTTTTTCGCGCCCAATCTATAGGGATAACTTGGTCCACTGTACCGTGAGAGGCAAACAAGCGCAAGTGACTAAAATCGTTTTGCTCGAATCCTTCTTTCATCAGGGGCGCATGGAAATAACCACTTAAGGCGACCACTTTATTAATCTTAGCTGGATAAGACAAGGCTATCGCATAGCTTAAAATTGCCCCTTGACTAAATCCAACGAGGTTGATATTGTCTGAATCGATGGCATATTTTGTTGCTAATTCATCGATGAATTTTACGATTAAATCGCGAGATTCAATCGCTTGTTGATCATCAGAAAACTTATTGGCATCCGCGTCAAAATGAATCGCATACCACGCATATCCATAAGGAGGAACAGGGTAGGGCGCTTGAGCTGATACAATATAGTAATCTTCTGGAAGCTCACTAGCAAAAGAAAACAGATCTTCTTCGTTACTCCCATAGCCGTGGAGTAAAAGGATTAAAGGGTTTTTATCCTTTTTTACCTTCGGTTCTTGAATCAAATAAGGGATTGATAATGTTGTTTCCATAATTATGCTGATAATTTGTCAAACCATTTTTGAAAATAACCACCTATACCTGGTAGTACGCGTATTTCTCCTTGAACAGAGCCCAAAAAGCTATAGAACCATAAGACAATAAAACAAATGTAAAAGGGAACAGTGGCAAAAAGAGAATCGATATTCCCTACAAAATAAGCAAATACATAAAACATCAAATGTAATCCAAAGGTTTGTTTGATGTAGAATCCAGTGTATTTGTTTTTAGGCTCAATATTCATAAAGATGACAATCATACAACCTAAAATAGTTAGGTGTGAAGCAAGTGCCATATTCTTTCCGCTTTCAATTTCTTTTGCCGTAAAGGTTTTAATCATAATACTTGAATAATATAAATTGTTTTTAGTTAACCTAAAAATTAAATGTTTGCTTGTCTTGGCGAATTACCCCATATACTTTTCCTTGCATTACACTACCTAAAAATGCTGAGTTTTTAGATTTAGATAAAATACTCTCTTTGGTAAAGGTCCAAGTTCCTTGCGTGGTAAATAAGCTGAGGTTTACTTCATTTCCTTCTGCAATAGAAACGGTAGGAAGACCGAAAATAGCGCGTCCAGCGGTTAATTTTGCCACGATTACGTCTAGAGGTAAAACAGTGTTTAAGGCAGCAAAAGCAGACTCTAATCCAATCGTTCCTGATGTAGCTAAATCAAATTCTAGTTTTTTATGCTCAATATCCAACGGAGTATGATCGGTAGTAATGCAGTCAATGGTATTGTCTAATATCCCTTCAAGTAAGGCTTGTCTTGTCGCTTCATCTCGCAGTGGAGGAGAAACTTTGTGACGGCTGTCGAATTCGTTTAATTTTACATCGGTTAACAACAGTTGGTGTACCGCAACACTACAAGTTACTTGTAATCCTTTTGCTTTGGCTTCACGGATTAATTCCACGGATTTCGCACTTGAAATTGTTGGGATGTGCATTTTTCCACCTGTGTATTCCAGTAAAAATAAGTTGCGAACCACTTGCAATTCTTCTGCTAAAGGAGGAATTCCCTTTAGTCCCAACGTAGTACTTGTAATTCCTTCGTGAACCACTCCTTTTCCTTTGACGCTCTTGTCTTGTGCAAAAGCCAGTACCAAGCCATCGAAATCTTGTACGTATTGTAAGGCGATTTTAAGCACATTGGCATTGTCGATTGGCTTTTTATAATCACCAAAGGCTATCGCACCTGCATTTTTCATATCATATAATTCCGCTAAATCCGTTCCTTCGCTTTTTACTGTTAAAGCGCCAATAGGGAAAGCTTCTGTCGTTTGTCCACTGGCTCTTTGCTTGATAAAGCTCACAATGCTCTGATTGTCAGTGATGGGATTGTTGTTCGACTCAATGGCTACTTGTGTAAAACCACTTCGTGCAGCTACTTCTAATCCGTGTGCCAAAGTTTCTCTCTCTTCATAGCCCGGTTCGCCAAAGGAAACCGATGTGTCAAACCACCCTGGAGAAACTTGTAAATCGTCCAATTGAATGACTGTAGCCTCAGCATCGATAATCGACGCCGCTATTTGTTCAATTTTTCCATCTTTAATGTGTAAATCAACCACTTGGTTGTGGAAAGGGCTTGTTGAATCTATGACTTTTGCAGATTTTAAAATGATATTCATTTTAGTGCGAAAATTAAAATTAGTTATGTGTAGTTACTTGGTACAAAAATACTTTTTATTTTTTGGTTTTGCGAGGAAGTATTCGAAGAAAAGCACAAAAAAAATACACCCCTTACTTGGGTGTATTTGTTTGTTTTTTGACTAATATTTTCGAATTCTCAAAGCATTCATTTAGCGCCTGATAGATTTGGAAATCAGTAGCCGTATAGATGAAGCGATCCGTTTGATTGCAATTCTTTAGTGTCTTAATTATATCTTCTTGTGTAATACCCAACAAACCACAAACAATTTCCCGGTCATAACGCGTTTGCATTAAGGCAATCATGTTCTGGTCTTCGCGAATGTTTTCCAGTTTCTTCAGCTCTTTCGCTTTACCCTTAAATAAATTGTAAACGGCATCTACGGGGCTAAAATAACTTCCCACAGCAATATTATACGTAGGTATGCCTCCTTGTCTGTGAAAGTTAATTTGAAGTTTATCGTTGAGTTCAATTAACTTGGTATCGACTTCGAGAATACCCGTTAAGTCGTATTTCTTAATGAAGATTTCGGCTAATTCAATGGATTGTTCTGTTAAATACAGTTTTAGGTTCTCATTGTTGAGCCAATCGTTGGTAACTTTTAGCTTGATGGGTAAATAACCTGGAAACGAGAAGTGAATAGAGTCGTTAAGATTGGCTGCTATGGCAAAAGATCCGTCTCTTTTGCTGACGGTTCCTTTTACCTGAGTGATGTTAATTACGTTTACGTCATCAACGGGTAAAAGTGATTTGTCATTGTAAATAGTTCCTTTTACTTGTGAAGCTTGACTCCAGGCTACAAAAGAGAATAGGCATGTAAATAAAAAAACTGTAAAATTTCTCATCATTTTTAAAATTGCTTAAAAATAGTAGATATTTTACAGTTTTATGTCTTATTTGAAAAAAATTAACAGATTAACTTCTTCTAGGTCTTCTTGGTGCGCTGCTGCTGTCACCACTTCTTCTAGAAGAGCTACGCTCATTACGAGGGCTTCTGTCGTTTCTGCTGTTATTTCTATCGTTTGAACGATTTCCGCGATCAGAACGGTTACTTGATGATCGTTCACCTCCTCTTCTGTCACTTCTTTCACCACGATCTCTGCGTTCAGAACGGAAACCACCGTCTCCACCACGTCCGCGTCTGTTGTGATCTCTTCTTCCTGCATTTCTACCGCCGTCGTTATTTGAAATTTCAACATTTACTCGGCGATCTTGGTACGTTTCGCTGTTTAAGACAGTCATAATCTTATCCGCGTGTTCAGCATCAGTATTAAAGAAAGAGAATCCTTCTTTTACATCCACTTTAAACAAATCATCGCGTCCTAAATCGAGCGTATCACGCAAGTAATCTTTCAAGCTCATCCAATCGAAACCATCTTTCGCTCCTAAGTTTAAGAAGAAACGAACCGCTCCATCGGTTGGAACTTCTTTTGATGATCTTCCTGCTGAGCCTACATTAGTTAAGCTGTTACCTGATTTTTGGTAGTATTCTAATAAGTGGTTAAACTCAACAGAAACTACTTTTTTGATTAATTCTTCCGTTGTTAAATCTTCCAATAACTCCATGATTGAAGGTAAGAAAGTATCAATTTCAGAACTAACGGCTACATTTTTAATGCGGTTAGCAATGTGGTACAACTGAATTTCGCAGATTTCAATTCCAGAAGGAATAGGTTTCTCTTCGAATTTCGTTTTCATGATACGCTCGATTTGAGAAATCTTACGCGCCTCACTTTTGGTGATGATCACCATAGAAACCCCTGATTTTCCAGCACGTCCTGTACGACCACTACGGTGGGTATAGGTTTCGATTTCATCTGGAAGTTGATAGTTTACTACGTGTGTAATATCGTCCACGTCAATACCACGAGCTGCAACGTCAGTTGCCACGAGCATTTGGATTTGTTTTCCTCTAAATGCTTTCATTACCGAATCACGTTGTGCTTGCGATAAATCCCCGTGTAAAGCTGCTGCGTTGTATCCGTCTTCGATTAACTTTTCAGCAATCGCTTGGGTATCTCTCTTGGTTCTACAGAAGATTACTGAGAAGATATTCGGATTGGCATCTGCTAAGCGTTTTAACGCTAAATAGCGGTCTCTTGCAGAAACTAAATAATACTCATGACTAACATTAGTAGAACCTTGGTTTTTGTGTCCAACTGTGATTTCAGCAGGATTAGACATAAACTCTCTTGCAATACTTGCTACTTCAGCAGGCATTGTAGCAGAGAATAACCAAGTACTTTTGTCTTCTGGTGTGTCAGCTAAAATTGAGGTGATGTCCTCATAAAACCCCATATTCAACATCTCATCTGCCTCATCTAACACGCAATATTCAATATGTTTGATGTCAACCATTCCACGGTTAATCATATCTTGCATTCTACCTGGTGTAGCTACAATAATATGCGCTCCGCGCTTGATTTCTCTTGCTTGCTCTGTAATACTCGCCCCACCGTATACAGCTACTGTATGAAGTCCTTTTACGTACTTAGAGTATTGTTTGATTTCATTTGCAATTTGCAAGCATAATTCACGTGTTGGCGATAAGATTAACGCCTGAGTGTGTTTTTTAGACAGGTCAATTTTCTGAATAAGCGGAAAACCAAATGCTGCGGTTTTCCCAGTCCCTGTTTGGGCTAACGCAACAATATCGGTATTTTTTTCTAATAATAAAGGAATTGCTTTTTCTTGGATCTCTGAAGGATTCTCAAATCCCAAATCATTAATTGCAGATAGTAGCAATTCATTTAGACCTAATAGTTCGAAATTGTTCATATAAAATTTAAAAATAGGCACAAAGGTACTACTATTCTTTTATTAAATATGAGTTTATCGCTATAAAAAAAATAAAAAAAATGATTTAGGTTGTCAAAATTGCCTTTTTTAGCATTTTTAAGAGCTAAAGGAATAAAAGATTGTGAATTATAAAAAAAGATATTCAACTGTCTGTTTGCTAAAGATAAAGTCAATAGATAAGGAATGAAATAAAAAAAACTC
Organism: Myroides sp. DW712; assembly: GCF_046557355.1. Taxonomy (NCBI): domain Bacteria; kingdom Pseudomonadati; phylum Bacteroidota; class Flavobacteriia; order Flavobacteriales; family Flavobacteriaceae; genus Myroides; species Myroides sp. DW712. Next base: position 42,219 of record NZ_JBKFDO010000022.1, on the reverse strand, counting down.
AAAGATAAAAAGGAGAATTAGTCAAAAGTACAGCAAATAAATAAACTTAATCCCTGGAAAAACGAGTTCGTGTTTTGAGAAGTTTTGTCAGGATGCTGATTTTAAATTATTTAGCTCCATTTAACTGTACTATCCTTACGACGACTCGCAGATAGAAGTAGTTGAGAGATAAAAAAAACAAGAGATGTGCTTTGTTTTTACAAAACTACTTGTAATTTTGTCCATGAAGTTTGAAAAAAAATGCACAAAATGTAGTTGTGCTACACCATTTTAAGATATCATAAAAATATTAGTGGGGACTAAATATATTATACTGAGTTCTTAAAAAAAACAGACCCTTCGATAGCCTCAAACTTCGTAAGCTATGGAAGGGTTTTTTTATGGTTTATCAGTTTACAGTTTACAGTTTATAGTTTACAGTTTATAGTTTATAGTTTATAGTTTACAGTTTACAGTTTATAGTTTACAGTTTATAGTTTACAGTTTACAGTTTATAGTTTATAGTTTATAGTTTACAGTTTATAGTTTACAGTTTATAGTTTGCGGTATAATCAAAAAAGCAAAAAAACAACTCACAAAAGCCAATCCTAATCCAGTAATTGCTCCATATTGCGATCAAAAATATTGACAAAAGCTTCTTGAATACTTCCGTCTTTATTCAAGATAATACTGCGTTGAATTTTGGTGATAATCCATTTATCTTTCAAATCATTAAAATCTGTGCAACGCAATTCGATTAAATTAGGATGTTTATAGTGTCGAACTAAGCTTTTCCATTCTTGATGCTCTCCATCAATACATACCGAAATTACTTGAATATGAGGGAGTTTTTCCAATAACTCCAAGGCTCTTTTATGGCTCGCTTCTGCATGGGCTAAGCCGTTCTTGGTCCAAACAAACATCAGTGTTTTCTTCTTAATTAATTTTTTGAAGTTTACATGTTGCCCCGCTAAGTCAACCAAATCAACTGTAGGTAGTCGATTTTCATACTTGAGGTTTTGAACCGCATTTTGAATTTTTATAATCTCTTGGTGTTGGGTAGTATCTGTAGAAAGTTTAAAATATGCCTCAAAAAATTTATCGTTGTTGTTTAGATTTTGATCCTCTAATAAATAAATGAGGGCAATATTATCTAAAATCGTGTTTTTTACTTTTTCGTTGCGAATCAGTGTATCCACGACATTGAGTTTGGTGATGTTTTTGTCAAATTTACTCTCCCTGTCAAAGTCGAAATCGGACTCCTCGCTAATAGAACTCAACATAATCGCTAAGTACTTCGTGAAGGAGGAGTAGCTAATTAATTTTTCGTTGTTAAAATCAACCTTGTCGCGAAAGGAGTAATAATCAGGAGGAAGTTGTTCGCGTATATCTTTTTTTGTTCGCACATAATGGGCAATAGGATAAATCTCCTTTTGGCTGTAAAAATGAAGATCTAGCTTCGTTTTGGCATACATGTCAAATTCAGATCCCCATCCAATAATAGCCTTACTTCTTAAATAATAAGTGGTACGCGCAGCATGCGTGGAATCAATAAAACGAGTGAATTGATCCACACCAAGGTCATAGTTCTCATACCGTGTTGCATCATCCACTAAGTTCTTAACTGTTAAATTCATCAAGAAGTTATTTTTCTCCGCTCCACGACCTGAAAAAATAATAGAATGGTCAAAGTCTCTTGAATTTAAACGCAAATGTAAACTGTCATTTTTATCAAAGTAAACGTATTGAAACTCCGGATTAATACGATAGATGTAAAGACCAGGACTAAGTGAATCAAATTTCTTCTCAAAACGGTGATTCTCATCTAAGTAAATAGTGTCTAGTAGGTCGTTATCTTTAAAGAAAAGAATATAATCGCTCGTTGGATTTTGTATTTCACCACTGAAATAAGCAGAATAGTCCGTTGCATCAAATTTCTTTTGGCAAGAAAATAATAGCGCAACTAATGGCAATAAGCCATAACGGATACTGGTATGTAAAAGGTTACTACACATTGTTTTGGGGAGTAATGCTAGTTAAAAATTGACGTCGATAGCAAAAGTAAGTTTTACGTATCTTTAAACTTGTTAATAGATGGTTAAAATAAGTAATTCAAAATTGAAATAAATAAGAGGGATTAAATCTCATATATATTTAGTAATTTTGCACAAATTAAATCAAACGAGAAATAATGTTAACAGTTTCAAATCTGTCAGTTCAGTTCGGTAAGCGAATTTTATTTGATGAAGTAAATGTAACCTTTACGCAGGGTAACTGCTATGGAATTATCGGTGCAAATGGTGCGGGTAAATCAACGTTTTTGAAAATTTTATCAGGGGAATTTGATCCTACATCTGGGCATGTGATTCTAGAACCAGGCAAACGTATGTCAGTGTTAAACCAGAACCACAATATGTTTGATGAACACACGGTTCTTGAAACAGTGATGATGGGAAACAAAGATCTATTTGCTGTTAAAAAAGAAATGGATGACCTGTACTTAAACTATACAGATGAGAATGCTGATCGCATTGGTGAACTTCAAATTCGCTTTGATGAAATGAATGGATGGAATGCCGAGTCAGATGCAGCAACAATGTTATCCAATTTAGGAATCTCTGAAGAATTCCATTATACACTAATGGGTGAAATGGATGCCAAGTTGAAAGTTCGTGTATTATTGGCACAAGCGTTGTTTGGAAACCCGGATGTATTAATCATGGATGAGCCGACCAACGACTTGGACTTTGAAACCATCGGTTGGTTAGAAAATTTCTTGGCAAATTATGAAAATACAGTGTTAGTGGTATCCCATGACCGTCACTTCCTGGATGCGGTTTGTACGCATGTGTCGGATATTGACTTTGGTAAAATCACACACTATTCGGGGAATTATACGTTCTGGTATGAGTCAAGCCAGCTAGCGGCAAAACAAAGAGCACAACAGAATAAGAAAGCAGAAGAGAAAAAAGCAGAATTAGAAGAGTTTATCCGTCGTTTTAGTGCGAACGTGGCGAAGTCAAAACAAGCTACTTCGCGTAAAAAGATGATTGATAAATTGAAATTAGACGATATTAAACCTTCTTCTCGTCGTTATCCAGCAATTATTTTTGATCAAGATAGAGAGGCAGGAGATCAAATCTTGAATATCACTGGATTAGCAAGTTCAATTGACGGAGAAGTGTTATTCAAAGATGTAGATTTGAATGTTGTAAAAGGGGATAAAATCGTGGTAATCTCTCGTGATTCACGTGCTACAACAGCGTTCTATGAAATTATTAACGATAACTTAAAGGCAGATGCTGGAAAAGTAGAGTGGGGAATTACAACTTCTCAATCGTACTTACCTGCTGACAACCACGCGTTTTTTGAAAATGACTTAACGCTAGTAGATTGGTTGCGTCAATGGGCAAAAACAGAAGAAGAAAGAGATGAAGTATATGTACGTGGATTCTTAGGAAAAATGATTTTCTCTGGGGAAGAAGCCTTGAAAACGGGTAGAGTATTATCAGGAGGAGAAAAAGTACGTTGCATGTTATCTCGTATGATGATGTTGAGAGCGAACGTATTGATGCTTGATGAACCAACAAACCACTTAGACTTGGAATCAATTACTGCCTTCAATAACTCTCTAAAAGGATTTAAGGGGACGGTATTATTCACCACTCACGATAAAGAATTTGCACAAACGGTAGGAACACGTATTTTAGAGTTAACGCCAAAAGGAGTCATCGATCGCTATATGACGTTTGAAGATTATTTGGATGATCCTAAAGTAAAAGAATTACGCGATAAAATGTACAGCTAATCGTTGGCTATTCAATAGTAAAATAGAAAACCAATCCTGCATAAGGGTTGGTTTTTTTTATTAGTTCAGATGACAATTGTTTAATGGAGCGCCTGTATTGAAAACATCAAATTCACGGGAGTGAAATTCGCGAGGAGCATCTTACAGTAAACGGTGGATCTGAGTGGGCAAAGACACCTGCAACAACAAGTATAAAAGCCTATTCTCCATGCTTCCTAGCAGTTGCGTCTCCCAAAACAACCACCAGTAACACGGAGAAACAGGCATAATTAGTCTGTACGCTTGCTAGATACTGTAGCATTGGCGTAAAATGAAAAAGTAATCTGTTTCTACTGACTCCATGTAGTACTGCCTTAGTGTCGTATAAAGTAAAGATTCATTTACGCTAGTTTGTCTGGCTATAAAACATCAAGTAGAGGAGGCCAAGGAGGCAGTTTATCTTTTTTTAGTTAATAGAATGAATAGTAACGGTATTAATTGGGTTCGATTTTTTTGTTTGACCTGCTCAAAACGTTTTGTTTCGAGCAGGATTCAAACAAACAAAAAACGAGATATGTATTTTCACACCCGTATTTTCCGTTAAACAGGTATAAGATTCGTCGGAACTACGGTAGTTAGCTCTGATGTGAAATAATAATCTCTGCGCGATTGATACAAAAATCAATGAAGTAGCAAAAGCGGTTATTAACTTTATAGGGTAAAAGCATGGCAATTAATCCAACGCTAAATGGAAAAAGAGATGCCTTTGATATGGTGAACTTAGCCGTGATGGGAGAGAAGCTAAGCGATAAGTCGTATCGATCGTTCAGCTTTTAGCTGAACGATCGCAGAACGTTCCTCTTCCTCCTTCAACTGATGTAATCGCTTTTTGGAAACGATGGATAAAATTTTTACTTTTAACGTGCAAAATTATATAAAATAAAAGTTCGCATCCAAGCGCGTATTCAGTTTAGTAGGATGGGAGGTGTGCTACAGGAAATTAAATTCTCCTGTTGAGCGAAATAGCGGAAACTATTTCGTCTCGTAACCAATAGGTTTGAAGTTTGCCAGTGTTCCTTAGCCCATTTAGGATTAGTGGCGTCTTTCATTCCCAGGAGGGTTGGTATAAACAACGTGCAAGCAATTGTCTAGTAAAAGTACTCTTACGCTATGCGTGTACCATTGTAAGGGATACTTCAGTATGCTTTTTTATTGCTTGTGATTTAGATGACCAAAACCAACCTGTATCAGTTATCGTTTTGCTAATGTACAAAAAAAAACAAAACTCGGAAGTATTTCCGAGAAAAAAAGTAAAAAAAAAATTCATGACCAATAAGAATAGAAAAATTGTAGAGTTCATTCGAGACGAATGGTTAGTTCAATATAGGAATAATAGTCAGTTTGCTCGTGATCATGGCATTGATGAAAAAATAGTGCGACTGATTAAGGATGATCCTAATTATACTATCAGTTTAACAACCCTGATTAAAATTTGCACGGCCAGAGGATTATCGCTCCATGATTTTTGTGGTTTAGCGGGAGTGTAGGCTTGCGATACATAATACGCATAAAAAAAGCCTTCCGTTTCGAAGGCTTTTATATTTATTTTCTTAAGTAAGTAACGGTAACAGGTAAATTAGCACCTCTCATATCAATATCGTATACTACTCTTAGTACTGTATCTGTGGCGTCTAGAATCGTTCTTTTTGTATGTCTAGGATCCTCACTGTCCCAAGTAATTATTTTATCGTTGTCGATGATTCCTTGAATGGCTGGTTGTACACCGCTATCTCTTTTAGTTTCCGTTAGCGTTGCTTTGTCCTTGGTTAATACCATGATGTCTTCAATCACAGCATCTGGACCAGGAAAATCTTTAAACTTGTGTTTACTTGGTTTATCAGCTCCTGGAAGGGTATAGGATAATTCGTCTGTTACCCAAGTTCCCGCATAATCGCTTTCATTGCGTTTTACGGTATTGTCATCACTTGAACAGCTACCAAATGCAAATGGCAAAGCCAAAAAAGCACAAATTGCTATTAATTTTTTCATGTTGTCGAGTTATTAAGTTATCTTTTGTTTTGGATTAAAAACCTTTCACGCTTTTGTTGTATAGGGCGTCTTTTTCTTCTGTGGTCAGGTTGCGTTTGTAGTCTAATAACGCCGATTCCCAATCGCCATACCCTGTGTTTGGTAACACAATAAATTTCTTACCAAACAACGCCTGGTTGTTTTTTACATTTTGTAAGCGTTCTGCTTGTGACTTCTTGTCAAAAGCAGCAGAAAAATCTGATAAATTATCCCCAAGAAGCATCACAATTTCATGTGTTTCACTTAGTTTTTGGCGTCTTGTTTCTTTGCTAGATTCTGTTGTGCGAACAATCACGTGTTGCTCATCAGCAAAAGGATAGTTGTATTTTTTGAGATTTTTCATTGTACCCGCTTTATCATTTTGGGTACGATTGGTAATATAGTATACCTCAATTCCCTTAGATGCTGCGTAATTGAAGAATTCTAAACTTCCTAGCAACGGCAGAGCTTCTCCTTTGGAAGTCCAGGCGTTCCAAGTCTCTTCACTAAATACTTTACCTTGACGTGCCATTTCTACAGCATAAGGAGAGTTATCTAAAAACGTTTCGTCAATATCCGTAACAATAGCCAAAGGTTTGTTATATTGTTGCGTTACAATTTCATCTACTCGTAACGTCGCTATATTGAAGGCTTGCGCAGCTAAGGCTTGATATTCAGCTGCGTTTTGTTGAAATACTGCCGCGTATAGTTTACCGTTTACTTCAATTTGGTGTAAAGGAGACTGAGTTGAAGTAACTTGACTTGAAGGGGTTGTTTTACAAGCTGATAAAACAACGAGTCCTGCAAGGAGGAACATTCTTTTTAACATATTCTAGTTTTACTGTTTATGATGCTACAAAAATACAACATAAAATTAGAATAGGAGGAATTATGCAGGATAAGCTCTTACGAGAATCAACAAAAAAACCTTTCTACACGAGGCAAAAAGGTTTTTATTTATAGTATAAGAAGGCTTACTCTTTGTATTCAGCCGCTTTCTCATCAAATAAGTCGTCTACAGACCAGTAGCGCTCACCTGTATCATAGTTAAACGTTAAAATCGTCGCTCCAGCTTCGATTTCAGGTAGTTTTTGAGCAATAGCTGCTAAGGAAGTTCCCGTTGAAATACCTGCTAAAATTCCTTCTTCTTTCGCAATGCGATTGGTATAGGTGAATGCCTCTTCTTTGTCAATGGTAATTACTCCGTCAAAAATAGCCGTATTGACTACTTTAGGAACAAAGCCCGCACCAATTCCTTGTAAGGGGTGAGGACCTGGTTGTCCGCCACTTAAAACAGGAGAGTTTTTCGGTTCAACTGCAAAAACTTTTAGGTTGGGAAATTTCTCTTTTAATACTTCTGCTACCCCTGTAATATGTCCTCCAGTTCCTACACCTGTAATTAAGTAATCAATTCCCTCCGGAAAATCGTTGATGATTTCCAAAGCCGTTGTTTTGCGGTGAACCTCTGGATTAGATAAATTGTTGAATTGTTGTGGTACCCAAGCATTGTCCATTTGCTCGGCAAGTTCCGTTGCTTTTGCTACAGATCCTGCTGTCCCTAATTCTCGAGGAGTTAAAACGAATTTCGCACCAAAGGCAGCCATCAGTTTTCGTCTTTCAATACTCATGGATTCGGGCATTACCAAAATTAACTGGTAGCCTTTAACGGCACAAACCATTGCTAATCCAACCCCTGTATTTCCAGACGTAGGCTCAATAATGGTTGTGTCTTTGTTGATGATGCCTTTTGCTTCCGCATCTTCTATCATCGCTAAGGCAATACGGTCTTTCAAACTTCCACCTGGATTTTGTTTTTCTAACTTAATCCATACATTGAGATGCTCTGGAAAAAGCTTATTAATCTTGACATGAGGGGTGCGTCCAATGGTGTCTAAAATGGTTTGTGCTTTCATAAAAAATATTTTTTTGCTTTTACGTTATATAATAAAATTGATTGGTTCGGGGTAATTGTCAGCATACTTTGAATACACCTTACTCTTGCTGTAAATAATGGAATGAGGAGCCACACTTTTGGTCAACCACACGTTTCCACCAATGACAGAATCGTGCCCAATAATGGTGTCTCCACCCAGTACAGTAGCCCCAGAATAGATTACTACATTATCTTCAATATAAGGATGTCGACGTGTATTTGCTTTGTCTTTTGAAACAGAAATAGCGCCTAAAGTAACGCCTTGGTATATTTTTACATTGGTACCAATAACACAGGTTTCTCCAATAACAATTCCTGTTCCGTGGTCAATACAAAAATGTGAACCTATACTTGCAGCAGGGTGAATGTCAATTCCCGTTTTATTGTGTGCGTATTCCGTCCAAATACGAGGCAACAAACGTACATTTTGTTGCTGTAATTGATGGGCAAAGCGATAAATAGCAATGGCATAAAATCCCGGATAAGCGATGTGTACTTCTTGTAGACAGGTAGCCGCAGGATCATTCTCTAAAATAGCCGTTGCATCCGTATTAAGTAGTTGATAAATATCGGGGAGAGCCTCAAAAAAATCATTGGCAATTTGATGAGAGCGATCTTCATTATTATTAATACTGAAGAGAATGGAAATCATTTCTTGCTTTAAGGTAAGTAAGCGAATGTTAATGGCTTCTTCAGAATGATATCGCTTATCTTCTAATTGAAATAAAAAATGAAAGAGCGTATCCGTAAACTGTTCCATTCTTTTTTTATCTAGAAAAGCATTGGTGCTTTCATTTTTGTACAGTAATTCTTGAATAAAATCCATTAGATATTAATAGTTAAGAAATGATTAATTTCGTGTTTGTTTGCATCGGTTAATTGAGTAGCTTTAGCAGGTAAATCACGTGCTCCCCAACAGGAAAGTGCTTCTAAAACCGGGCGAAGTGATTTGCCTTTCGGACTCAATTGGTACTCAATGAGCACTGGAGTTTCCGTAATAATACGTTCAATTAGGTTGAGTTGTTCCATCATTTTTAGCTCTGATGTCAACATCTTGCTACCAATTTTGGGTAAGTGCTGTTGCAAGGTAGAATAACGCGCTTTATCCAAGTGAAATAAAACCGTTACAATCGGAATTCTCCACTTACCACTAAGGGAATGGAGCGTATGTTGAATAGTATCGAGGTCTAAGGTTGTCATTTTAAGTTTCCTTTAAGGAAGTTACTTCCTTTATAGAAAGCTAATGTAAGCAAAAGCACACAATGGACAAGGGGCTTAACGTTTTTTTAGTATATTTATCTACTAAATATGACAAATTTTAGTTTTTATAGTACAATAAATATACTCATTGAGAATATTGAGTATCTTTTTGGGATAATAATTGTTAAATGCGAACTAGTGTATAGTAGGGTTCCGCAAATTAATCTGTATATTTGAAGTAAATATGTGAAGAACATCTAAATCATGTTCTTTGAAGAATGAATAGTTCTTTGTGTGTTTGTTTTTGAAATAGATTTATTTTTAAGATTTCTTTTGAGCGGCTACTTGTAAGGAATTTGGTTTTGTTGTTTTGTTGTTCTATTTCAAATGAGAAATAACATATACGAAGTTACTATAGTACCAGAGAGTGTCGTCAAAGATACTCTCTGTTTTTTCTACTCCTTCTCTCGTGGTAGCTATTTGCTCGCCAACGAGTACATTTATTCTTAAAAAAAAAAGGTTAGTATTAACTATATACGTTTCGCGCAAAAGCTCTATTTAGTCCCCAACTTTTGCGCGCAAAGCGTATTTTTTTCGTAGGTTGCTTTTTTGTAGGAACATCGTTAATAGCCGTGATTTTCTTTTTTTAATAGGAATAAATACAGCTAGATTTTTATTATAAATTAAATCTTCAAAGCAACAAAAAAGCAAAAAAAACTTCTCCCTAATTAATAGACAGCGATTTTAAGTTATTTCGATACGCTTCAAGCATATCTGCTTTGAGGATGTAGCCAAAGTATTTATCGTCTTTTTCCACCAATACAAAATCAGATTTCTTTAAATCAAATCGATTGATGATATGTTTCGTACTATCATTCCACGATACTGTAATGGGTTGTTCTATTAAATCAGAAATTGGTGTAAATTTTGTTTGGAACGTGCTGAAAACAATGGGACGGACGTGGTTTAGGTTAATTACTCCGAGTAGAACTTCCTGTTCATCTACGACGGGAATAAATTCCTGTTGGGTTTGTGTAAAGATAGCCACTGCATCTTGAGTGGTCTGTGTAGACTTTAACAGGTGGATATCATGGCGAATAAAATCATGAGCATCAATAGTAGAAAGGATATTTGCATCTTTATCAGAAGTGAAAACCATACCCGTTTCTGCAATGGATTTAATATCCATAGAATATTTCTCCATATGTTTGGCAATCGCAAAACTGATAGAGGAAACGATGAGTAGGGGGACCATTAAGCCATAGCCTCCTGTAATTTCTGCAATTAAGAAGATTCCTGTTAGAGGAGCGTGAAACAATCCACTGATAACGCCAGCCATTCCAACAACAGTAAAGTTTTGAATGGGCATGTCTTTAACACCTAAGAGCGAAAAGAATTTAGCTACAGTAAATCCCAGATAAGACCCAACAAATAGAGAAGGAGCGAAGTTTCCTCCATTTCCCCCACTTCCCATAGTTAGTCCTGCAGCAAAGGTTTTGACCAAAGCTGCTCCTGCCACGAATAGCAGTAATACCCATTCATTGGTGGTAAAGTTTTTTAAAAGGGTATTGTTTAGAATGGTTTCTGGTTGATCGCCAGCTAATATTTTGATGCTTTCGTATCCTTCTCCAAACAGCGTTGGAAAGAGGAAGATTAACACTGCTAACATAGTGGCTCCTAAAATAGCTTTTTTATAGACGTGATTGGTAAATTTGGAAATATAGGCCTCTGTTTTTCGAAACATACGGGCATGATAGACACAAAATAGTCCTGCAAGAACGCCGAGAATTATATAATATCCTGTATTATAAGTATCAAATACCAATTGTTTCTTGAAGGAAAGTAGAATATCTTCTTTGATGATTAAATCTGTAACAATGGTTCCTGTAGCAGAGGCAATCATAATTGGAATAAAGGCAGAAACGGTAATATCAGCTAATACAATTTCAATGGCAAAAAGTACTCCTGCAATAGGTGCGTTAAAAGCAGCTGAAATACCAGCAGCGACTCCACATCCCAAGAGGAGAATACGATCTTTATAGCTGAGTTTATAGTTCTGTGCAAAGTTAGATCCAAAAGCCGCTCCTGTAATGGCAATAGGGGACTCTAGTCCCAGCGAACCTCCCATACCAACAGTAAGGGAACTCGTTACGATTTGAGAGTACATCTGTTTTTTAGGCATTACTCCTGAACGCTTAGCCACAGCAATCATAATCTGATAGGTTCCTTTTTCAATACTGCCATTTAAGAATTTACGCACGACAAATACGGTCAGTAAAATACCGATAATAGGCAAGATGCTATTGGTATAAGGAAGATGGGAAATATTATCAATATAGGTAGCAAATTGGAATACCGCATGGGCAAATGATTTTAAAATCGTCACCGCTATAGCACTCGATGCTCCAACTAAAACACAAGATAAATACAGAAATTGGCGATCCGAAAGTATTGATTTTAAAAAAAATAAAATACCCTCTGCATACCGAAAGGTCTGCTTACCATAGTACGCAATACGTTTTTTATTCCAAATTCTCATGGTGCAAAAATAATCGAAATAGTCGATAAAATAGAATCCATCGTTACTATTTTTTTAGGTTAAAAAACAGCTTAAATTGTAGTGAAACGCGGCGTTTTTTGAACGAATGCGACATGATGTTCTAATTCCTTAAAAAATTCAGTGAAGCCATGCTCTATTTCATCATAGTATTCTACTAGTTCTTTGGTTGCCTGTGTCATTTTCGAAATGCCCTTGGTTCTTCGATCCATCTGGGATAAAATGTACCCTAAGCCTTCTATGGTTTCATAACACATAAACCAATTTTCTCGAATCATTATCGGTAAAAAGTTTTGAATTTTAGGAGGAAGAAGGTCAAAGTTTCGCTCTAAGCTCGCGTAAAAATTGGCGGCATAGCTAGCCAAAGGCAGATTGTGGTACAAGGCCCAATTCTTGGCAAGGAAATGATCGTAATACATATCAATAATTACCGCAGCATAGTGGTTATAAATGGGGACAATTCGTTTTTTGTCCTTGCGCCAAAGAGGGTGATTATCGGTATAGGTGTCTATTTCCCGATGCAAGAGAATACCGTGCTGGATGCCTTTAGGGAAGTTTAAGTATTGTTTGCCTCGTACGCTATCCGCTATAAAGTTACCTAGGGCTTTGGCTTCGTCTTGACCAGATAAATAAACATGGGCTAAAAAATTCATCTTTTTGCTTTATACTCAAATTTACAATTTTCACTTGGGATTTGAAAGTATAAGCGAGTGAATTGTTTTATATTTGTTGGTAAGAAAAAAAATAGAGATATGACATTGATAAAATCAATTTCTGGAATACGAGGAACCATTGGGGGGAAAGTAGGTTTTAATTTAACGCCTATCGATGCGGTTAAATTTGCCTCTGCTTATGGAACCTTTTTAAAAAATAACAGTACCAAAGAACAATTGAAAGTGGTCATTGGTCGTGATGCCCGTATATCAGGCCCTATGATTCACCAGTTAGTGATACATACCTTAGTAGGATTGGGGATAGATGTAATTGATCTAGGGTTATCTACCACGCCAACCGTTGAAGTAGCTGTGCCTATGGAAGGGGCTGATGGAGGTATTATCCTGACTGCTTCGCATAATCCCAAGCAATGGAATGCCTTAAAATTACTTAATGATAAAGGGGAATTCTTGAGTGGTGCTGAAGGAGAAATCATCTTGCAAATTGCTGATCAAGAAAGCTATATTTTTGCAGAAGTAGATCGTTTGGGAAGCATCACGGAGCGAAAGGATTATATGGATATTCATATTGAAGAAGTTTTAAAACTAAAATTAGTCGATGTGGCTGCTATCCAAAAACGCCAGTTTAAAGTAGTAGTGGATGGAGTAAATTCCTCTGGAGGAATTGTTATTCCAGCGTTATTGAGAAAATTAGGTGTTGAAGTAGTAGCGTTATATTGTGAGCCAACGGGGCATTTTCCACATAATCCAGAGCCATTAAAAGAGCATTTACAAGATATCTGTGAATTAGTGAAAAAAGAAGGTGCGGACTTGGGGATTGTGGTAGATCCAGATGTGGATCGTTTGGCCTTTATTTCGAATGATGGAGAAATGTTTGGGGAAGAATATACTTTAGTGGCTGTAGCGGATTATGTCTTGAGTAAAACACCGGGTAATACCGTGTCGAACTTGTCTTCTTCTCGCGCATTACGCGATGTAACGGTAAACCGCGGAGGAAGCTACCAAGCAGCAGCAGTGGGAGAGGTAAATGTAGTAGAATTGATGAAAGCAACAAATGCTGTGATTGGGGGAGAAGGTAATGGAGGAATTATCTATCCTGAGATTCACTATGGTCGCGATGCTTTAGTTGGGGTAGCCTTATTCTTGACTCATTTAGCGAATCAAACGCTATCTGTTGCAGAACTTAGAGCAACTTATCCACAGTACTATATGAGTAAGAACAAAATCGAATTGACACCTAAGTTAAATGTCGATATGATTTTAGAACTTATCGCTGAAAATTACAAAAATCAAGAGGTTAGTACCGTTGATGGAGTTAAAATTGACTTCCCAACGAGTTGGGTACACCTGAGAAAATCCAATACAGAACCGATTATCCGCATTTATACGGAAGCACCGACGCAAGAAGAAGCTGATGGACTAGCAGGACGTATGATGGAGGAATTACGCGTAATTGCGGGAATATAGGTGGTTAAGGGTGATAGGTTAAGAGTTAAAAAAAGACGTGAAGAGTAAATCTTGACGTCTTTTTTTTAATTAAATAATTCATTTAATCCAAAAATTGGTTTAAAGTTTGTAGTGTATTGTGAAAAACTTTTTAATTGTAGTAAGAGGTGATTATCCCATTGTTATTCATTTTGAATACTTTAAGATTAGGTTCTCATATTTAAAAACAAAAAATGGTTTGTAGTACAGTAATACTACAAACCAATTTTTACTGTGTTTAATAAGGAAGTAATGTTTAAAAACGGTCAACCCTATTTAGGGATGTTCAACGTTCACCCTTAACTCATCCCTAATTAACAATTGCCGCTGAAATAGGCGTATTACTATGTACTACAATAAAGGTTGAGATAGCATAGAAGGCTTTATCTTCTGGGTTATTCGCGGTCCAAGGTTCCAATTGATAGTTGAAATGCAACGTTTTGTTTTTTAAATCACCAGTAAGGGCATTCAAACGCACTGGAACAACCATACCTGGACACCAACCAGCGCGATCAGGTTTCCAGTTTCCTGGAGCTTGATTGTTGATAGGGTTACTTGCACAACCAATAGGTCCCATATAATGTTCAAAGGCATTACTGCCATCTAGTTGAATGAGGTGTGTTCTATAGCACCACTCCGCACATCCACGACCTCCTGCATCGTTAGGTGTTGCATGTCCCCAACCCGAAATAATGGTTCTAAAGTAGGCCATATCAGTATTACCTGGTAATTTTACAGTTCGAGCTAAATCTGTCGTTTGTCCTGTTCCATAAGGCACCCCATCAATAGACGATTGATTGTGTTGAAACAAAGGGGTAACAGCAGAATACTTATAGGCGGATTCTCCATAAATGAAATCAAAATCAACGCTGTATACACGCCCTATAGGTAACCACGTTTCGGTGTATATTTTTATTTCCGCATCACCTGTTAGTAAAGATTTAAAATCAGTTACATCAAATTCCCATCCGCGTTGCAACTTCTCGGAACCTACCCAATAGGGCGTAATAAAACGTCCAATCTCATACCACTCGTTCGTCTTTTTATTTTTTACATATACATTAGCAAAACGATCCCATTCGTCACAATCATTTTTGTTTTGACAAGGGTTTTGTACGTACATTTTGATGCTTTGTACCTTTTCGATGTCCGTAGGAAAAGTAAAAGTTCCCTCAGCACTTTGAGATAAACCATCACCAAAACCTACTTTTACGTCTTTAAATGTCGAATAGTTAACTGTTCCCGTTTTTGTAGGTTCTTCTTCACCTTCTTCTTCCCCAGGTTCAACGTTATCATCATCCGGATTGGGATTAGGCTCTGGTTCTGGATTAGGCTCTTCTTTCTTTGGAGAAGAATCATCTGAAGAACAAGCGACAGTACCGACCAGTAAGCTACAAACTAAAAAACTAAGTAATAAAATCTTTCTGCTCATTGTTTTGTGTTAAGTGTTATAAAAGTGTGAATATAGTTAAAAAAAACCAAAAATAAACAAATGAAATTCAAATATTATTTTGTGCATTTTGGCAAGATTTCTCCAATATAAACTATTTTTTTTCTAACTTTAAAGTCTAAGTTTAATCAAATTTGCTATGACTTCAAATCCAAAACCGTTAATTCCCAATTCTATTTTAGTTCAATTGGGATTTATCTTACTAATTTTGTTTGTTTTTTATTTGTTGGCGAGTAATCTCGTCTTTTTTCTTCCTGGCTTTTTAGGGGCGCTGTGCTTATTTGTACTTTTGTTTACCCCTTATTGTTGGATGACGCAAAAAAAAGGATGGAATAAGAATTTATCTATTATTTCCTTGATGTTGGGAAGTAGTCTCTTGGTTTTGGCTCCGTTATATCTATTAATTCAAACGCTAACCGAAAAAGTATTGGTAGTATTGCAAGATAAGGATAAGATTCAGACAGGAATAGAGTCCACGGTTCGCAGTTTAAGAGAAACGTATAACATTGATATTTTTAATGAAAATACCCTTGGCAAAGTAACGGAATTGGGTACGAAAGCTTTTCAAGCCATTGTTAATACATCCGTGAACAGTGTGGTGGAAATTCTGGTAGCGTATTTGATGCTTTATTTTTTATTGAAGGAATATCAAGCTATTCACGATTGGTTGACGCATTATTTGCCAATGAAAACAAGCAATATCGATGAAGTAAAATTAGACATGAAACGATTGGTGGTGTCCAATAGTATAGGAGTTCCTTTAACGGCTTTTATTCAAGGAATTGTTGCTTTTATTGGGTATATGATTTTTGGGGTGGAAGATGCCTTTGTATTTTTTGTTTTAACTGCTTTTGCTTCACTCTTGCCCGTGGTCGGGGCTGCCGTAATTTATGTGCCTTTGGTGATTATGATGCTGGCTAATGGGCAGCAAGGAAGTGCGATTGGTTTATTGATTTACTGCTTGATAGTAGTGGGATTGTCTGATAATTTAATTCGATTTATGCTGCAAAAGAAAATGGCAGATGTCCATCCGTTGATTACAATTTTTGGAGTTATTGTGGGCGTCAATATCTTCGGGTTTATAGGTATTATCTTTGGTCCCATTTTGTTTTCTCTTTTTATGTGGTTAGTAAAAATATACTACCGGGAGTTTGTAGCAAATAACAAGGCGAAAATTATAGAAAAATAGAGAAGCATACTGATTTTGGTGAAATAGCAGCCAGAAACAAGAGGATTGGCTTATCTTTGTTTGGCTCACTTAAATGAGAAAAGTGGATTATGAATGGAAATACTTTTGGCAAATACTTTAGCTTAACAACCTTTGGCGAATCACATGGGGAAGCACTTGGAGGTATTATCGATGGATGCCCTTCAGGCATTGTATTGGATATGGATGCGATTCAACAGGAGATGAATCGACGTAAACCAGGACAATCGACCTTAGTAACCCAGCGCAAAGAAGCAGATCAGGTACGCTTTTTATCTGGAATCTTTGAAGGAATGACTACAGGAACACCTATCGGATTTACCATTGAAAATACGAATTCTAAATCACAAGACTACGCGCACATTAAGCAAGTCTATCGACCCAGCCATGCAGATTATGTATATGATCAAAAGTATGGAATACGCGATTATAGAGGGGGTGGAAGGAGTTCTGCTCGTGAAACAGCTTGTCGTGTGGTGGGAGGTGCTCTGGCCAAACAACTCTTAGGTAGTGTAAAGATTACGGCTTACGTATCGGCTGTAGGAGAAATTTCCGTCGAACAACCCTATACGGCTCTTGATCTTCAGTCTATTGAATCCAATGCGGTACGGTGTCCAGATGCTAAGGTGGCACTAGCCATGGAACACTTGATTCGACAAGTGAAAAAAGAAGGTGATTCGGTAGGAGGTGTTATTACCTGTGTGGTGCAAGGCGTACCAGTTGGATTGGGAGCTCCCGTTTTTGATAAGTTAGATGCGGAATTAGCCAAAGCCATGTTGAGTATTAATGCAGTAAAAGGGGTGGAATTCGGTAGTGGTTTTGCTGGTACTCAACTCCGTGGAAGTCAACATAATGATATTCTTCTGCCTCATGGTCGTACCCAAACCAACCACGCTGGTGGAATTGTGGGAGGTATTAGTAATGGGATGGATATCTATTTTAAGGTCGCTTTTAAACCTACAGCAACAATCATGAAGGATCAACTTTCTATTAACGCAAAGAATGAAGTGGTAACCGTTCAAGGGAAAGGCCGTCACGATGCATGTGTACTCCCAAGAGCAGTACCAATTGTCGAGGCTATGACTGCGTTGACCTTAGTTGATTTCTTTATCGAACAATATGGAAAACAAGGATTGAAAAAACTTCAAGAATAAAAAAGATATTTTTTTATAGAGACCAGGACTGGGTTGATATCAGTTGTTTTTTTATTGAACAATACAGTAATCTAAGCTAAGTATTTAGAAGTTAAGCAAAAAAGAAACGCATAAAAACTATTCTTGTAGCATATAACCAGTGCCTTTGATGGTGTGGATTAGTTTCCCTTGGGTTTCGTCAATCTTATTTCGGATATAAGAAATGTATACGTCTACTACATTGGTATTGGTATCGTATTGAATACCCCAAACCTGTTCTAAAATTTGGGTTCTCGAGATGACACGTCCTTTATTTTCTAGTAAATACAACAATAGTTTGTACTCTTTGGGGGACAAATCAATGATTTTTCCCCCTTGAGAAACTACATGTTTTTCGGGATTTAATTCTATATCTCTACAGTGATACGATTTACTTGTATTTTCGTAGTTAAATTTAGTTCGACGGGTTAGTGCATTGATGCGCGACAACAATTCACTAAAGTGAAAAGGTTTCGTGAGGTAATCATCGGCTCCTCCATCCAAAGCATCTATTTTATCTGTGGTATCACTCAGGGCACTTAGCATGAGAATGGGGGTATAGTCTTTTTTAAAGCGAATCATTTTCGTTAGCTGAATACCATCAATATCGGGTAGCATAATATCCATCAGAATCAGATCCCAGCCTCCTTGAAGCATGAGGTTTCGCGCTTCATCTCCTGAGGAAACTAGTTGGACATGCATTCCTTTTTCTTCTAATCCTTTGACGATAAATTCACTGATTCGCTTGTCGTCTTCTACTAATAATATATTCACTACTTCTTGCTATTTGAATTTGATTTCATAAAATCAGAGACAAGATACGCTATTAATTTGCCAACGAGGTGATTATTTGTTGGAAAATCAAGGGACGGTGCTCCTTCACAAATGTGGAGATAAGCGACGTTTGATGATTCTGCAAAGAAATGAAGGAATTGACGGGCGCGTTCTGCCGAAAAACCCGTAGGAGTAATGGCACTGCTGGCTACTTGGGGAATCGCATCTAAATCTATTTCAATGCCGTAGTAGTCTAGGTCAATGTGTTTCTTTGCATTGAGCAATTCATTGCTAAACGATTTTTCCTTTCGAATATTGATTTGTTCATAAGTATTGTATTTCACGCGATTGGCTTGTAGTTTGATGGCGCTTAAAATACTTTTGGAGGTATAGTTCTCATGTAAACCAAAGACGAAGTAGTTTTTTAGGAAGCCTTCCTCAAAGGCATAGGAAAATCCATTGCCACTATGTCTGCCTTCTAAAGGTCTAAAATCAGTATGCGCATCAAAGTTAACTGCATTAATAGCTTTACCTTTCGCTAAAGCGGTTCCCTTGATATTACCATACGCATTATTATGGCCTCCACCAATAACGATGGGAATTTTTCCAGCTTTGACAATTTTAGCAATTAAGTGAGAAACTTCTTTGTCAATCAGTTGTACGAGTTCAAAAAGGCGTTTTCGATCCGCTTTATTGGCAGGATCTAAGTGTTGGGCTTCTTCTACTTCTGTAGCAAAATCCAAATGTCCCAATACCGTTACCCAATAGCCTTTGTTGAATCGGTTGTGCTGAATATTTAAAAAGGTAGCAATAAATTTTTCCCACGCACTCGCCGCTCCCATACGACCGAAATTGGCTTTGACCCCAATGTCTTCAGGAATACCTAAAATAACGTATTTGCTTTCGTTTTGAGTAAGTTCTCTTTCCCAATCTTGAGGCTGTTGAATTACGTGTACGCGTTCGCCTAATTTGATTTCACCATTGCGTAAACTCGTCAAGGCTAGTAATTGGTCTCTTGTAAAAATCGTTAGTTTTGTTTGTGTCATGTCGCAGTATGTTAGAGCTACTTTTACTTAATTTTTATACGGTTGAATTCGTCCATTTAAGATAACTGTTCCAATGGGATTACTAGCAAAAGCATACGGGATTTCGTAAAATGAATGCAGCGGCTTGGTAATAATCACACTGGCTTTTTTACCTTTGGTGATACTGCCGTGTGTAGCACCAACTCCCATAGCATAAGCCCCATTAATCGTCGCAGCATTGATGGCTTCTTCGGGCGTTAGTTTCATCTTAATACAAGCGGTAGCCACCACAAAGTTCATATTGCCTGATGGCGTTGTACCTGGATTAGAATCAGAAGCTAAAGCAAGAGGTAGTCCTGCAGCTAACATTTTTTTAGCAGGCGTATAGGGAATTGAAATAAAGAAAGAGCACGTGGGTAAAGCCACGGGCATGGTTTTACTGTTTTTGAGCACTTCAATATCCTCATCGGTTACTATTTCTAAGTGATCCACAGAGAGGGCATCGTGTTGCACGCAAGCAGCAATACCACCAATCGCTGTAAATTGATTGACGTGAATTTTGGCACGCAAACCATGTTGTTTTCCTGCTTCCATGATACGAGTTGTTTCTTCCACAGAAAAATAACCCGTCTCTAAAAAGGCATCGATGTATTCCGCTAAATTTTCTTGAGCAATAGCTGGAATCATTTCATTTACTAATAAATCAATATAACCTGTATGATTGTCTTTGTACTCACTTGGAAAAGCATGAGCGCCTAAAAAGGTAGCTTTAATCGCCAAGGGATATTGCTCTTTTAAACGTTTGATGACGCGTAACATCTTAAGTTCAGATTCAAGCGTTAAGCCATAACCCGATTTAATTTCTACGGCTCCTGTTCCTTGTGCAATGACTTCTTCTATACGGACTCTCGATTGCTCAAATAGTTCTTCTTCGCTAGTCTCTTGTAGTTTTTTGGCTGAATTGAGAATTCCTCCACCGCGATTGAAGATTTCCTCATAGCTCAATCCATTAATACGATCAACAAACTCTAAGGTTCGATTTCCCGCATAAACCAAGTGTGTATGGCTATCCACCCATGTTGGAAGTACCACACAACCCGTTGCGTCGATAACTTCGGTTATGCGATCATCTTCTGCTGGACAGTCTGCCATGACACCATAATCCAAAATGGTTTCCCCTTCGATTAGTAAAAAGGCATAATCTAGTTTAGGAAGTGTTTTCATATCACAGCCTGAAATCATGTCTACATGAGTTGCTCTTGTTTGTAGTAATTCTTTTATGTTTTTAATTAAAATTCTCATTGTTGTTTGTTATTTTTTTGTGTAGCCCTAAAAGTACAGTTTAAAAATGTTATATATTTAAACAAATTTACGAATGTGAAACGAGTTAAATATAGTAAAACAAGAAAACTTCAACCCAATGTGCTGGAATATGCAGGTTCATTCCCCGATGTGCCGATTTCCATGCAATTATTTATTTATACAGCAGATCATTTTGAAGAGTATAATGATTTAAGTCTAAAAGAAATAGAGGAGGTGTTGCGCAATACAAGTGCGGATGCTATCAAGTGGTTTAATTTACATGGGTTGCACGATATTGAGCTCTTACAAGAAATAGGGGAGTTCTTCCAAATCCAATCTTACATTATGGCGGAGATTCTCAACTTTGGACGAAGAACGCGCGTAGAAGATTTAGATGATACGCTTTTCTTTAGCCTTAAAGCGCTATTACCCTATCAAGATATTAAACAAAATATCGAAATTGAGCAGATAAGTTTTATTTTAAAGTCGAATTTACTGTTGTCTTTTCAAGAAAAAAGAGGTGATTTTTTTCACATTATTCGCGATCGAATTCGCATGAAAATTGGTCAGGTTCGCAAACGAGATACAGGTTATTTACTGTATTTGTTGATGGATTCTCTAATGGATAGTTTTTTTGTTACGCTAGATGTAGTAGAGGACAATGTGGAGCAAATTCTTCAGGACGCGCGCGCCAAATACCATCGTGATACGCTCATCAGTATTGAAGAATATACACAAGAGTTGAATGATGTTAAACGAGCGGTAATGCCCATGCGTGAAATTCTCAACAACGTGAGAACGCTACACGACAAAACACACCCGCATTTGATTATTAGCAAAGAAAGTTTACTGTTTTATGATCGCTTACAGTATAAGTGTATTGAAATTCTGGATCAGATAGAATACAACCTCAATAAATTGGATAGTGCAACCAATTATTACTTCTCCTCTCAAAGTAATCGAATGAATGAGATTATGAAGGTATTAACCATTGTATCTGTTATTTTTATTCCGTTAACTTTTATTGTGGGAGTGTATGGGATGAATTTTGAAAACATGCCAGAACTCAAAATGGAAAATGGCTACTTTATTACGCTTATCGGAATGTTCTTGTTAGTTTTAGCCATGATTGCCTATTTTAAGTGGAAGCGATGGTTTTAATACGCAAAACAAAAGCCCAACGACACGCATTGGGCTTTTGCATAGGAAACAACATATAACGTAGATAAAGTATAAAACTCTATATCGTTCAATTTAGTGAAAAACGCTAAAGTGCTTGGATTTACGAGTGCTTCACGAGGCACTTCGCTTTTTGCGTTTTTTTATTCTCGAACAAATTTAGCTAACCTTCGGCAGTTGAACTAATTTATTCTCTTAAAAAGTAATTAAAGATATGGTAAAACTTCGTGCTTAAAGTTAAAAATAAAGGATGTTTTATTGGTTAAATGCGGGATATATGTAATTAAATTATGTAATAAATAGTATTATTTTAATTATTAACTATAATGATTTTTGAATATACTAAGAATATGATAAATATATACAGAAGAATTATTTATGCTAAATAATAACAGTTTGTGCTGCCAAGGCTGATTTTGCTAGAGGAGAAGGAAAAAAAGGAAGAGAGTAGGCTCATATAGCAAGGCGTGTTTTTGGGCTAATGAGTGGGGCACATTGTTGTAGGCATATAGTAAATCAAGGAGGTTTTTTAAAAAATGAAAAATAAAAAGAAAATGTATGCTATTTTTAAGTATATTTGATTTGTTTATGTTAAAAAATGATAGAAGCGAATACGTGTTTCTATTTTTGTAAAAAATGAGTAGTATGAAGAAAATCTATTTTTTTGTTCTGGGGTTGTCTTTATTTGGCGTTCAGCAGTTTTATGGTCAAAGTATCCATGGAACGTTCCATAATAAAGAGAATAATACGGTTATAGAAGAGGCTAAGGTGTCTTTTTTCAATGATAAAGGTCAGAAAGTATTGGAAATGATGGCTGATGAACAAGGACAATTTGATGTGAATAGTAAAAATATAGAAAAGGCGCAACGAATTGTGGGGACTGCAGAAGGGTATAATTCGGCAGAAGTTGTGGTCAATACTATTTTAGACGATTTGGAAATCAATTTCAGCTTAACAAGAGAGATTGGACCTTCAAAAAAGGCAAAAGAAGGAACGATAGCCGTAGCAGAGGCTAAAACGATGCTACCTTTCTTTATTCAGTATGATTTTAACAGCTCTTATTTTAATGATAACAATCGAGTAATGGCGGATGAGTTATTGCGTTATATGCAAAAAAATACCAACCAATCCGTGGTGATTCGCTCTTATGTCGAAACCAGAAATAATGCGCAATATAATGCGTGGTTGGCAGAACGCCGCGCGCAACGTGTGATTGATTATTTAGTTGCTCAAGGGATAAGCTCAAGTCGATTAGTTAAAGATGTGGTGCAATTGTCTCAAAACGCAACAAGTAGAGATGGTTCGGCAGGAACAGCCAGCGATTTTAGACGATGTGATTTTATTATTCAATAAACGATAGAGAACCGATGGACAAGCCATCGGTTTTTTTTTTGTCTGCACAAATTTAGGAATTGAATATTGCAGGTTATGTCGTAGTTTTTCTTATTTTTGGGGCCTAAATAACAACACACACTATGGAATTAAAGTACCAAGGAAAAACAAAGGATGTTTACAGCTTAGGGAATCATCAAGTACTACTAAAATTTAAAGACGATGTAACGGGAACGGATGGCGTTTTTGATCCAGGAGCGAATACAGTGGGATTAACCATAGAAGGAGCGGGTAAAAGTGGATTGAAAATGACAAAGTACTTTTTCGAATTAGCAAATGCTAAAAATATTCCCACACATTATGTTTCTGCCGATTTAGAAGACGTTTCTATGGTAGTAAAAGAAGCTGTTCCTTTTGGTAAGGGGTTAGAAGTTATTTGTCGCTATCGTGCGGTAGGTAGTTTCTATAGAAGATACAACGGCTATTGTACCGAAGGACAAGCGTTGGATAGCTTTGTTGAAATTACCCTGAAAGATGATGAAAAAGGAGATCCTGTGATTTCAGAAGATGCTTTAGCTATGTTGAGTATTTTATCATATGAAGAATACAATACGTTAAAAGAGCTAACGAAAACGATTTGTGGAATGGTGAAAGAAGAGTTAGCAAAGAAAGAGTTGGAGCTTTACGATATTAAATTGGAGTTTGGACGAGATAAAGTAACGAATGAAATTATCCTGATTGACGAGATTTCAGGTGGTAATATGCGCGTATACCAAGCTGGTCACTATGTAGCACCATTAGATCTAGAGAAACTTTTTTTAAGTAATTTATAAAAAACAAAAGGAGAAGCAAAAACTTCTCCTTTTTTTATGCAATTACTTTTTTCTCTACATAGTCAGAATTCATCAAACGCAGAATACCCATATAGTCCATGTGAAACGAAAGTGTATCACCAACTTTGAGGTTTTCTGGATTGGAGTCTAAATCGATTACCATCATATCAGAACTAGAACCTACCAATTGGTGTTTGGCATTTACGGGAAAGAAGTGATCGGTATCAATATCCAAGAGGCCTAAGTCAATGATGGCTCTAAATTTCGTTACATCCTCCCAAGCAGGATCAAATTCAATTTTTTCACCTGTCATATTGATTCCCGTTTCTCCATCGGGCATCATTGGTTTTTCATGTAACTCAATAATCTCGGCATGCAATTCGAAAATATGTTGTTCATAGGCTTCATATTGGCTCCCATCATACGCATTCGTTCCCATAAAAAGGGTTTCACCAATGCGAAAGTGATTAATAGCCTTAGGCAATTGATGCGCTGTAATTAAAGGAAGTGTAACAGAAGCTCCTCCCGAAATAAACGGTAACTTTTTGTTGAACTTCAACTCTAGTAATTCTTTGTACAAGCTTAATTGAATCAATTTATCATTGTTGGGTAAAATCCCATACATACATGTTAAATTGGTCCCTAAGCCTATGATTTCGATATGAGGTAAGCTAAAGACTTTTTCGTAAAAAGAAATTAAATCTTCCCGTAATACCCCTTCACGAAGCTCACCTAGCTCCACCATGATGACAATTTTGTGTAATTTATCTTGCTTGACTGCTTCTTTCGATAGGAGTTTAATGGTTTCTAACTCTGTATTGAAACTGATATCTGCATATTCGACAATCTCGTCAATGCTTCCGTTCGGAGCCGGTTTAATGTATATCGTTTCAATATGAGGGTCAATCTCTTTAATCTTTCTTAGATTCGAAACACGAGAATCACAAATTTGACGAGGCTTAAGCTCTAATACTTGTTCTAGAAAAAGAGCATTACCGCACAACAATTTACCCACAACAGCCCAAGTAATTCCTTCGCTGTCGAACAGTTCTTGGAGTTGGTTGAAGTTGTGTTCTAATTTTGTTTTATTTAAGGTTATATAAGCCATTACTTTCGAGTTACTCTCATTTCTATATACTTCTTTTCAAATCCTTTTCGCTCATATAAGTGTTGCGCTGGATTGTTGAAATCGACGTGTAAAGCAATGGAACCAGTTACTTCCGTTTTGAGTGTGTCGATTAACTGTCCACCAATCCCTTTTCCTCTTTGTGTCTGGTCTGTAGCAATATAGACTAAAATATGTTCAGGGATAAATCCCTCCATCAAGGTATTTAGTACAACAGTCATTCCAACAATTTTTCCCTCTGCTTTGGCGATGAGAATAATACCTCCAGGTTTGTTATTTCTTCCTAGGGCATAATCAAGCGCTTTGAGAATATCTTGTTTCGCATCTCCGTATTGTTCGAGATGTTGAAAGAGGAAGTTAGCATACTGTTCTACTTGTTCTTGACTGACGGGACTGTCTGAATTCTTTTTTTCTATTTGAATCATACGTTGTGTTTTTACAACTAAGTAGTCGTACGCAGGTAAAAACCATTTTTAATGATAAAGAATCAGCGGTAAAAAAATAAAAACTGATAAATAACAAGGGGTGCACTAGGCACTTTCCTTTCAATAGGTGTACTTCTCCTGACGTACTGATTACAATAGTTGAAAATTGTAAAATAAAATGTTTAAGCCATAAAATTACAAAAAAAGAGTTCTTCTTGCAAATTTAATGGAATTAATATTGCTTTTATTTCTTTTAAATTGTGAATTATGCAAAAAAAGTAAGCCTACTAAAAAACGTGGTATCACTTGTTTTTAGTAGGCTTAGCTCCTTATTTGCGCAAGGCTAAATATCTTTTCGATACGTTTTGCGTTCTTTGTGAATTTCTGGATTGAAATGCTTCCATAATTGTTGAATTTTTAAGTTTTCAATAAGAAGTGGATTGGTCTCTACCAGTTCAATTTGGTGTTTCTTAAAACAGGCGTAAATTTCTTCAAATATAATAGCAGTTACGCCCTTATTTCTATACTCTGGGTCAATGCCAATCAAGTAGAATTCTGCCCGATTATTGTGCTTCATCGCTTGTAACAAATGGATAAAGCCAAAGGGAAAGAGCTTGCCTTTGGTTTTTTGAAACGCTCGAGAAAATGAAGGCATGGTAATAGCAAAAGCAATCATCTTATTGTTTTTATCCATCACACAAGAAATAAAATCGGGATGAATAAATTGCAGGTATTTCTTTTTATAATGCTCGATTTGAAAGGGCTCAATGGGAACAAAACTCTGTAAATCAGCATAGGTTTTATTCAAAAGGGCAAACATTTCATCTACATAGGGCATGAGTTCTTTCGTCGTTTTAAACTCAAGGGCTTTTACGCCGTAGCGCTTTTGTACCAGTTGAGCCATTGTGCTAATTTTTTCTTCGTTAAAAGCAGAGATATCCAAGTTGTATTCCATCCATTCAGCTTCGGGTTTGAAACCCAATTGCGTTAAGTGTTCAGGATAATATTCGTAATTATACAAACCAATCATCGTAGCTAAACGATCAAACCCTTTGGTTAACATCCCCGCTTTATCCATATTAGAAAAGCCCATAGGTCCCTCCATATAGTGCATTTGATTCGCCTTTCCGAATTTTTCTACCTCTTCTAACAAGGCTTGCGTTACCGCTAGGTCATCAATGACATCAAACCAACCAAATCGAACTTTAGGTTTGTTCAAGTCCTTCACTTCTGTCCAATTGATGCAACAAGCAATACGACCTGCTAGTTTACCGTTTTTATACGCCAGAAAAAAGCGCACGTCAACGCTTTTAAAAATAGCATTGGTTGGATCAAAACTTTTTACTTCTTCTTTAATGATAGAAGGTACCCAGTAGGGATTATCTTTGTATAGGGTGAAAGGAAATTGGACAAATTCCTTCATTTCCTTTTTCGTACTCGCTTGTTTAATCTCAATCATGTTTTCTTTGGCATTAAAATCTAAAATCACGCTAAAAATACTAAATATTCAAGCACCGTTTCCTATAAAATACGGATAAAAATTTGGTATGCCAATAGAAAAAGAACGATTTGTTTGCTTTTAAGGAGTGGATACCAAAAACAGGTAGAAAGAGAAACGTAACGGTGTGTGGCGTAACAAGCTTTATATTAGTCGTTTAATGGTAATAATGCTGTTATGCTCTAAGGTGGTGGGCATCAAGCGTACAGAGAAACGATTGGTATCAAAGAGTGCTTTGAATTTCTGATTGCGCGCTTCATCATCTGGAGTGAGTACGATGGTATTGAAAATAATAAAACCATTCACTGCAACTAGTTGCTCTACGTGTTGAACAAAATAGTCTTCAAATAGAAAAGAAGGCATATGGGTGTCTTGAAAAATATCAATTACAACTAAATCGTACTGTTCTTGGCAACTTAAGACGTACTCAAAGGCATCCATTTGAACAATGTGATGATTCACTTGGTATCGATCGAGGGCAAAGTATTTTCGAGCAACATAAATCACTGCTTGATCCAGCTCTACACTGGTGATACTTCCTGTAAAATTGATTTCACTGCGCAATAAGTGAACTGTACTACCAGCACCCAACCCCAAGTTGAGTACGCGTTGCATGGCTCTAATTTTTTGATAGCCAATGAATTTTAATCCTCTTTTAAATACTTGTTCCAATTGGCCATAGGAATAATTGGTGTTTTTAGTATCTAAAACCAATTGGCCTTTTTGCCAACTCACCTCCAAGCGTTGGTTTACGTTGGACGGAATTTTCTTTACTGGAATAGGCGAGAGGTAACTCAACCACTTTTTTAGCATATACTTGCACATCAATTTGCACAAAGATAAGCGAAAAAAAGGAAGGGGTTTACTATCCGTTGGGATAAAGTTTAGATGTAAACAAAATAGCCCAATCTACTACAGATTGGGCTTGTTTATTTTAAAATTCAACTGTTTTATTTTGTTACCTCTATTTTTTTAGTGATATAACTATAGTCTATTTCATAATCCAATTCTTTTGGCTGATTATCACTCTGATAATAGATAGAAGTTTTGATTGGATTATTGTTTTCATCATATTTATATTCTAACAGATACGTATCTAAATAAGGCGTTTTATATTCTTTAATATTATTTGGGAACGTATAGGTTAAAGGCATATAATCCATTCCTTCAAAGAGTATAGTTGTCATATCAAAAGGTAAGTCTTTGAATGGATTGTTTTTGGTGTCATATTCAATTTGCTCTGGCAACTCAGCTCTATTGCTTTGAACTTTAATTATTTGGTTTTTATTATTGTAGGTGTAATTGAAAGTCCATGGAATAGAGGGAATCTCAGATTTAATCATTTGCTTGGCCGTGTTGTAGGTAAAAGTCTGCTCCGATTTTTGACTTCCATCAGTTGATTCAACCTTACGGACTAAACCATCGGTGTAGATGTAGGTATAGGTATTGCGAAACATGATGTCACCTGTAATATCCAACGTTTCTAATTGGCGTGCTTGATTGAGTTTAAAATTAAAAACACCATCTGTTACTTCTAGTACCTCGTCCTCTTTGTAATGGGTCACTTTATACGTTAAAGCAGACAGAGCAAGATGGTCATCATACGAAAAATTGAAATCAATTTCGTAGTCTTTTCCACTCATGTGTTGCGTGTTGCCATCTTCATCATACCAATAATAGGTAGATTTCACATGAGAAATCAGCTGTTTGTTTACAAAGGCTGGACCTTCTGGTTCTTTGCTCGTATCATCGGAACTACATCCAACAAGAGTCAAAAAAAAACTCGCAAGTACAATAGTTTTAATCGCTTTATTCATAAGTTCAATTTTTATGGAATAAAGATACTGTATTTTAATTATAGTTAAAATGTATTTTTTTAAAATTAAAATATGTTAATAATTTAAAATAATGTTTTTAATTTTAAATTATAGAGAAGAATTAGATCAAAATCGTGGCGGAATTGTGTTCGGAAATGTACATACTGCTAATGGCCACCATTTTTGTATTTCATGCAGCGAGATGAAAGCTAAGGTTGCTGTAACAAAAAAAGCCAGGTCAATCACATTGCGATTGACCTGACTTTGGTAAATGGAAGTATTATTTTTTTACTTCTACTTTTTTGACTGTATAGGTATAGAATAGTTCTTGTTCAAGGCTTTTTTTTCCTTCATCCTCACTTGATATCTTTGCAGTTAACGGGAAATTAGCTTCATTGTAGGTGTAGGCTATTTTAAATAAAAAATCGTCAGATGCCTTCGTGTAGGTGATATTATTTGGAAAAATGTAAGATAAAGGCATATACTTGATTTCATCAAATAGTACTGTTGTCAAATCAAAAGGCAAGTATTTGAAAGGATTGTTTTGATTGTCGTATTCTATTTGCATGGGTTTTGTTTGTGCTGTATTTTTAATACCAGCCAATTGATTTTTATTGTTGTATGTATACGTGAACTCGAGGTTTTGAGGTTCTAGGCTAGAATTCGTAAATTGTTTTTGCGCATTATGCGTAAACAGATGCTCATAATTACCATATTCTCCTAGAGAATTGTATTTTTTTAATAGGTCATCTTGGTACGTATAGACAAAGGAATCATTGAACATATTCCCCCCCGTTAGAAGTAAAGAAATCAATTGATTTTTTTCATTGAGCTTGTGTTCAATTTTACCTTGAGAGGTTGACACAATTTGACCATCATTGTAGAAGGTCATTTTGTTGGTCGCATCAGAAAGATTTAAATTGTCATCATAAACAAAATTTAAATTGACCGTGTAATCGTGAATGGCAGCACGCTCAACTGTTCCATCCTCATGCATGATTTCATCTTCTCTGTAGTGTTTTGATTCAATACTAGAAACAAGATATAAATCTTCATAAACTGGCCCCTCTGGTCCTTTTGGTTCTTTGCTGCTGTCGTCTGAGCTGCATCCAATCATGGCGAGAAGAAAACTCGCAAGTACAATAGTTTTAATCGCTTTATTCATAAGTTCAATTTATATGGGATAAAGATACTGTATTTTAATTATAGTTAAAATAAAAGTATTTAAAATTAAAATATGTTAATAATATAAGATGTTGTTTTTAATTTTAAATTATAAAGGAGAATTAGATCAAAATAATAGGTAGGCTAGGGCTTGGAAAAAGAAAATTTTATAAAATTTATTATATTCGTTGCAATTGGGTTGGCTTGTTTCGGTTTTCTACACGATTAGTCAGAATAGTTAAGGGTTTCTGATTTATCCATGAACTTGTTGAAAATATGGAAATCTAATCGACTGTTTTTCATGGGGGAAAACCTAAATTATTTTTTTCAACTCCCTCAAGTTTTATATATTTGCCCTTATTTAATTTGATTCTAAATAAAAATAAGACAATATATGTTGAGAATTACGTTAGTTCTTATACTCGTACTGCTGTCTTTTTTGTCCATTTTCGTGGGGGTGAAAGATATTTCAATTTTTGATATACTACGTTTATCAAAGGATGAATTGCTTGTTATTTTCGTTAGTCGTATCCCTCGAACCATTGCCGTATTGATAGCGGGTATTGGAATGAGTATCTCGGGTTTAATTGTACAGCAAATCTCCTTAAATAAATTTGTTTCTCCAACCACTATGGGAACTTTAGATGCGTGTAAAATGGGAATTTTGTTTAGTATGATTCTCTTTCCCAATGGCGGTTTGGTTTTTAAAACGATTTTGTCTTTTACCATCGCCTTGTTGGCAAGTATTGTCTTTTTGCGTTTAGCGAGTAAAATTAAAGTCCAAAATGTGATTTTTATTCCGCTTATCGGAATTGTCTTTGGAAACATTCTTAGCGCTATTGCTACGTTTTTTGCTTTTCGCTATAACCTAGTTCAAAATATGGACGGTTGGATGATGGGCGATTTTTCTTCTATCTTAAAAGGAAATTACGAAATTCTATATTTGGGCGTATTGGTGGTTGTTCTTTGTTACCTATATGCGAATAAATTTACCATTGTCGGACTCGGGGAGGATGCAGCTACTAGTTTGGGATTAAACCCTAAGCGCATCATGTACTTAGGTTTAGTCTTTGTTTCCATCACTTCTACTGTAGTTGTACTAACGGCGGGAGTAATTCCTTTTTTAGGATTGATTGTACCCAATATTGTCAGTCTAATCTTTGGAGATAATTTACGTAAAACTATTAGCTACACGGCTTTAGTCGGTGCTATTTTCCTTTTGGTTTGCGATTTACTTAGCCGCACCATCATTGCGCCTTATGAAGTGCCGATTGGTTTAACCGTAAGCATTGTAGGGGGAGTCGTGTTTTTATATCTAATCCTAAAAAAGACAAAACATGCCTAAAAATAAACTAATCACCCTTTTACTCATAGCGCTATTACTTAGCGTAGCGATTTATATGTTCACTTTCACTGGAACAAAGTTAGATTATGTCTTACCGCGTAGAGGATTTAAAGTACTAGCCATGCTCTTGGTTTCTTTTGCCATTGGGTATTCGTCAGTGATCTTTCAAACGATTACGGCAAACCGCATTCTAACGCCTTCCATTATGGGATTTGATTCTTTCTTCTTGTTGTTGCAATCTCTCATTGTTTTGTGGTATGGCGATCGAACGTTTCAAGTATTGGGGTCAGAATGGAATTTTGCTATATCCGTTGTTTTGATGATGGTCTTTGCCTTAATTATGTACTTTGCGGTCTTTAAAAGAGAGAGCAAAGGCTTGTATACGCTGCTCTTAGTCGGGTTGTTAATAGGTACTTTGTTCAAAAGTGGTTCGTCTTTTATTATGTTATTGATTGATCCTAATGAATTTAGTATGATTCAAAATGCGATGTTTGCTTCTTTTGAGCGTATCAATTTGAAAC
This sequence comes from Myroides sp. DW712, assembly GCF_046557355.1. NCBI lineage: Bacteria > Pseudomonadati > Bacteroidota > Flavobacteriia > Flavobacteriales > Flavobacteriaceae > Myroides > Myroides sp. DW712. The sequence continues at coordinate 10,367 of NZ_JBKFDO010000022.1, read as the reverse complement.
TTTTAGGTATTGCAGCCGTGATTTTAGTAGCAACCATGGTTTATGGTATTCGTTATTTTAAATCCTTGGATGTAATTAGTTTAGGCCGTGAAAATGCCATTAGTTTGGGAGTAAATTATCATAAGGTGGTTCGTGCCAACCTCATTATGATTTCCATCATGGTAGCTGTATCAACTGCTTTAGTTGGCCCTATTACCTTCTTAGGCTTGTTGGTAGCCAATTTAACCTATGAATTAGTAAAGAAAAATAATCATGCACTCGTGGTATTTACCTGTTGCTTGTTGACGTCTGTCACGGTAATTGGGGCCCAATATCTCGTTGAGCATTTATTTAATATGACAACAACAGTAAGTATTATCATCAACTTCGTAGGAGGAGTGTATTTCATTTACCTACTGTTAAAAAGTAATAAAGTATGATTCAAGTCAATCAAGTATCCAAATCGTATGGAGAGAAACTGATTCTAAATCAGGTATGTGTGAGTTTTCCCAAAGGAAAAATCTCGTGTTTTATTGGAGGAAATGGCACAGGAAAAAGTACGTTATTATCAATTATTAGCCGTTTAGTTTCTCGTGATAAAGGAGAAATTAACTTATTAGACAAAGAGGTATTAAGCTATACCAATGAGGATTTTGCGCAGCGATTGGCTATTTTAAAACAAAGTAATAGCCCAAATATTCGGTTGACCGTAAAGGAACTTGTTTCTTTTGGGCGTTTTCCACATTCCAAAGGAAGACTCAAAAAGGAGGATCACCTAAAAATAGAGGAAAGTATTTCCTTTATGGGATTAAAGGAAATTGAAGACCAGTTTATTGATGAATTGAGTGGCGGACAACGACAACGTGCATTTCTCGCTATGGTATTAGCCCAGGATACAGAATATATCTTGTTGGATGAACCGTTGAATAATCTCGATATGAAGCATTCTGTCGAAATTATGAAAACCCTACGGGAATTAGCAGATAAATTTCAAAAAACTATTGTGATTGTCGTACACGATATCAACTACGCAGCAGCGTATGCTGATTATATTGCTGCAGTAAAAAACCACCAAATCCTGTATTTCGGACCAACGAATGAAGTGATTACGGAAGAAAAAATGAAAGATGTTTTCGATATTGATATGAAAATTATCGATAATGGAGACCACAAAATTTGTGTCTATTTTAAATAATTTATAAAACCATCGTTATGAGTAAATTTATGATTAGCTGCATAGCAGCCTCCGTTTTTTTATTTGTTTCTTGTAAAGAAACGAAGAATGAAGAACAAAATTCAGCAACTGAATCAACAGAAGTAGTTACTGTTGATCACCTATCGGGTACGTCTGAAGTAAAAGTAAATCCTAAAAATGCTGTTGTATTAAGCTATGGGATGTTGGATACATTTGATGAATTAGGCATTCCAGTAAAAGGAGTACCTGGATCAAACTTGCCTGCTTACTTATCTAAATACAGCGATGCTGCCTATGAAAATGTAGGGGGAATTAAAGAACCAAATGCAGAAAAAGTAAATGCAGCTGATACAGAGTTAATCATTATTGCTGGACGTACAGCAGCAATGTATGACGAATTCAAAAAAATTGCGCCTACAATTAATTTAGATGTAGATGCAAAAGATTATATGAATTCATTCAAGAAGAATCAACGCATCATCGGTAAGTTATACGGTAAAGAAGAGCAAGTAGAAGAAGAATTGAAAGATATTGATGCACGTATTGCAAAAATTAAATCAATCACGGAAAATTCAGATAAAAAAGGATTGATCGTCTTAGCAAACGAAGGGCGTATGAGTTCTTACGGAAAAGGATCTCGTTTTGGAATTATCCACGATGTATTCGGATTAAAACCAGCAGATGAGAATATTGAAGTGGCTACACATGGTCAAGTGATTTCTAATGAGCTAATTAAGGAATTAAACCCTGATTACATCTTTGTGATTGACCGTGGAGCAGCGATTAAAAGAGCAACATTAAACAAAGAAGAGTTTGCTAATGCTTTAGTACAACAAACGAATGCATATAAAAACGATAAAATTATCTTCTTAAATCCTGAAACTTGGTACTTATCAGGAGGGGGATTAAAATCAATCAAAATGATGATTGAAGAAGTGGAAAATGCAGTAAAAGAATAAGTAAAGTTGTTGTTAATTTCACACGAATGAAAACGAGTGGGTTGTATAGGTATAACCCGCTCGTTTTTTTATGTTGTAAAGTAGAGGTTCTATTCGTTTTAGGGAGGAAGAATGGAATAGACTAGAGTGAATGATCTAAAGTTGTCATACACCATAAAAAAAGGAGGCGATCGCCTCCTTTTTTTGTATCTCGTTAGATTAGAACTGACGAACAGTTTGTCTTATCGCTACTAGTTTAGTCATTAAGTTTTCGAAGTGATCCAAGTGTAGCATATTTGCACCATCACTTTTAGCCTCTGCTGGATTGAAGTGTGTTTCTAAGAAGATTCCATCTACACCTACAGCAATCCCCGCTTTGGCAACCGTTTCAATGAGATCCGGACGACCACCTGTTACCCCGCTGGATTGATTGGGTTGTTGTAGTGAATGGGTAATATCCAAAACGGTAGAAGCAAATTGTTTCATCGTTGGAATTCCTCTATAGTCAACAATCATATCTTGGTAGCCAAACATAGTTCCACGATCTGTAACCATAACATTTTCATTGTGGCAGTCTAAAACTTTTTGTACAGCGTGCTTCATGCTCTCTGGACTCATGAATTGTCCTTTTTTTAAGTTGACTACTTTTCCTGTGTTAGCCGCAGCAACTACTAAGTCCGTTTGACGTACAAGAAAAGCGGGAATTTGTAAAATATCTACATATTCTGCAGCCAAAGCCGCGTCGGATGATTCGTGAATATCAGTAACCGTTGGGACACCGAACTCTTTTCCTACTTTTGCTAATATTTTAAGTGCTTTTTCGTCGCCAATACCTGTAAAACTATCAATTCTAGAGCGATTTGCTTTTTTAAAAGACCCCTTAAATACGTAGGGAATTTGCAATTTGTCCGTTACTTTGATGATGTGTTCTGCAATGCGCATCGCCATTTCTTCACTTTCAATAGCACAAGGACCAGCCAATAAAAAGAAATTATCAGCTGCTGTATTTTTTATTTGAGGTATATTTCTGATATCCATAATAATCGTGTGTTAGTATTATTTTCGTTTTGATTTGCCTTTTTGCTTTTTCACTTTCACCATTTCTGGTTTTTGTGCTGCAGCTTTTATTTGGTCGTAATTTTTCGTCTTTAAAAAGTACGAAATAATAGTAGTAAAGATAATACCAAATGAGAGATTATTCATCACGCCATTTCTTAAAAATAAGTCAAAAGAAGCGTTTTTCTCTGCCTCTTCAATACTCATTTTTGCATCGTGAATCAAGGCCTGTTCTAAGGTTTCCATAAAATGGGGACTCACTTGATTGAAGGTGATGAATTGTACAATAGGAAAAAACAACGTAATCATAATACACATGACCAAACCTGTCATAAAGGCTTGTTGCCACTGCATTACATCGTTAAAATAGTCTTTTTTCTTTTGACGAATACCCAGCCAATAAAAAATAAAGAGTAAAAAACTGAAGAGCATTTCGTGAAGAACTTCAAAACGTACTTTTTCTGTGTGGAATCCCATCGATTTTCCTATAAACATCCAAATTAATGCAGCCAAGGTGGCCAGAGCAGCCCATTTGAATTCAATAGAGAATTTTTTCATTGTATAAGCTTAAAGTATAATCCTTCAAAAGTAAAGTTTTTATTTTATAGGCTAAAATATATTTTTTTCTAATTTTTTTTCTTAGATTTAATAGAAAGTATGGAAAAAGAAAATAAAATAACCACTATTTTGTAAATTAATCTAGTGAAAAAAACAATTAGTTATGAAAACGCTTATTTTAATTCGACATGCAAAATCATGTTGGGACACGATTACAGAGGATAAGAATAGACCTATCTCTAAAGATCGCGGTGTACAGGATGCACTTTTAGTTTCTCAGGCTATAGGAGCGCTTTTGCCTGATCGTTTTATTATTTGGACGAGTACCGCTAAACGCGCCAAACAAACTGCTGCTCTTTTCTGTCAAAATCTAGAAATCAACTCCACTTATGTCATTGAAAAAGAAGATATTTATACTTTCGATGTCAAGAAACTGGCGCGAACGATAAAAAAGTGTGAAAATGCACATCAAGCATTGATTATTTTTGGACATAATGAGGCTATCACGGATTTTGTTAATAAATTTGGTATGGTTTCGATTGATAATGTACCCACATCGGGAGTGGTCGTGATGGACTTTCCTCAGGATGATTGGAAAGAGATTAAAAACGGAACCGTAATAAGTAAAGTTTTTCCTAGAGATTTAAAATAAAAAATGAATACAACTACTGTAACACCTAAATACTATTATGTGGATCGTGAGAAAAGCTGGTTGGCTTTTAACGAACGCGTTTTACAAGAAGCTGGAGATACTTCTGTTCCTTTACTTGAACGTTTGCGTTTTATCGGAATATTCTCCAATAATTTAGATGAGTTTTTCAGGGTGCGTTATGCCACCATCCGCCGTATGGTATTAACGGGTGAAAGTAACCGCCGACTGGGAAGTGGTGTAGTGGTTAAAGATTTGCTTACCCAAATAACCAATCGCGTAATTGTCTTGCAAAGTGAGAGTTTGCGCATTTTGGCAGAAATTGAAAAACAATTGGAAGCCGAAAAAATTTTTATACTCAATGAAAATACCATCAACGAGAAGCAGAAAGCCTTTGTTAAGGATTATTTTATACATACGCTATCGCACGATTTAGTAACGGTGATTCTAAGTGATCTAGCGCCTTTCCCTTTGTTGAGGGATACACATGGCTATTTGGCGGTAAAGCTCGAAGTAGATGAAGAATTGCGCAGTACGCGTAGTAAAGCTAATAAACGCGAAAAAGGAACGCGTTATGCTATTATTGAAATCCCCAATATCGTCAATCGATTTGTCGAATTACCTTCCGATGATGACAAGAAGTATATCATTCTCATCGACGATATTATCCGAGATAATCTATCTTCTATCTTTAGTATTTTCGATTATAAAGCAGAAAAGGCTTTTATGATTAAGATTACTCGAGATGCGGAACTAGGAGTGGATACAGATTTGCACAAGTCTTTTGTGGAAAAAATTTCTAGCGGAGTGCGCGATCGAAAAGAAGGAGAAATTGTGCGTTTTGTGTATGATCAAGAGATGGATCAAGACTTATTAGATTATTTATTAGAGAATGTGGAGATTGAAATGAATGACAGTATTATTCCTGGAGGACGATACCACAATCGACGTGACTATATGAGTTTCCCCACGATGGGAAGGTTAGACTTAACCTACCCCAAACAAATACCCGCAGCAGTGCGTGATTTGGATATGGAAGATAGTATCATTCAACAATTGCAACAAAAAGATTACTTAATCTATACTCCTTATCAGTCTTTTTCCTACCTGGTGCGTTTGTTGCGCGAAGCCGCTTTGGACCCACAAGTGTTATCCATTAAAATTACTTTATATCGCTTGGCAAAAAACTCGCAGATTATCAGCTCGTTGATTAATGCAGTAAAGAATGGCAAAAAAGTAATTGCGCAGATTGAATTACAGGCACGTTTTGATGAGGCGAGTAATATCTACTATTCTGAACTGATGCAATCAGAAGGAGTGCATTTAATTTTTGGAGTAAAAGGACTGAAAGTCCACAGTAAGATTTGTGTGATTGAGCGATTAGAAAATAAAAAAATAAAGCGTTACGGTTTTGTTTCTACCGGAAATTTTAATGAGAGTTCCGCTAAAATATACACCGATGTCACTTTGCTAACCGCTCATAATCAAATTATGAAGGATGTATCGAAGGTGTTTGAATTCTTGCAAGTGAATTATAGAGTCCACAAGTATAAACACTTATTGGTATCACCTCATTATACGCGATCAGGATTTTATAAACTAATTGACCGAGAGATTCGCAATGCCAAAAATGGGCTACCTGCTTCCATTCGCCTAAAAATGAATAGCTTGTCCGATTTGCGTATGGTAGATCGTTTATATGAAGCGAGTAATGTTGGGGTTAAGGTACAATTGATTATTCGTGGTATTTGCTGTTTAGTGCCTGGAATCCCAGGGATGAGCGAAAATATTGAGGCTATTAGTGTAGTAGATCGCTTCTTAGAGCATTCGCGCATATATATATTTGGTAATAACGACAATCCAGAGGTGTATATTTCTTCTGCGGATTTTATGACGCGAAACTTAGACGAACGAGTAGAAGTAACCTGTCCGATTTACGATGATCGCATCAAACAAGAATTAATCGAGACCTTTGAAATTAGTTGGAAAGGCAATATTAAAACGCGTGTACAATCGGGAGATTTATCCAATGCTTATAGAGAGAGAAAGGGTGAAGCGGATTTTCAATCTCAAAAAGAAATGTACCGCTATTATTTAAATAAAGTAAAAGCGTAGTTCATGCTAAAGATAAAAAAATATGCGGCCATCGACATTGGTTCAAATGCGATGCGTCTGTTAATCATGAATATTGTAGAAACCAAAGGAAAAGATCCTGTGTTTAATAAAAGTTCACTGATTCGCGTACCGATTCGCTTGGGACAGGATGTGTTTACACAAGGAGAAATTAGCGTAGAATCAAAACGACGCATGATTGAGGCTATGCAAGCTTTTTATTTGTTGATGCGTGTCAATAAGGTGGATCGCTTTATGGCTTGTGCAACCAGTGCAATGCGAGAAGCTGATAATGGACAAGAAGTTGCGGAGGCTGTTTTTGCTGCATCAAAAATAAAAATTAATATTATTGATGGGGAAAAAGAGGCTATGATTATTGCTTCTACAGATTTGAAAAATTTCATCAACCAAACTAAAAACGTGATGTTCGTTGATGTGGGCGGTGGAAGTTCAGAGTTTACAATTTTCAAAGAAGGAGTGCCTTTAGCCTCTAAATCTTTCCGCAATGGTACCGTTCGTTTATTGAATGATATGGTATCTAAAAGCGTGTGGAATGATATTCATACTTGGGTCAAAGAAGAGACAAAGGACTTGCAGGATTTGATTGTAATTGGTTCAGGAGGTAATATCAATAAGGCCTTTAAAATGTCAGGTAAAAGCCAAGAAAAACCCTTGTCTTATAGCTATTTGAATCAACAGTTAACCAAGTTGACAGAAATGACCTATGATGAGCGTATTGCTATTCTCGGTTTAAATCCAGATCGAGCGGATGTAATTATTCCTGCCTTGCGCATTTATACCTTTGCTATGAAAGCAAGTAGTGCCAAACAAATTTATGTACCTAAAATTGGAGTTTCTGATGGAATTGTAAAAGCCATCTATTTTTTACAAATTCCCTTGCCCTATCAAACAATCGAATACGAACAATTCTCTCATTAGTTCTGGTCTTAAAAAGACATTATAAGGCGTAAAAACAGTTGAAAGGCAAACTGTTTTTGCGCCTTTTTTTATCGTATTCTACCGAGGGATAACTTTTTTTTATTTGTGTTAGTAATTGAAAACGACTGATTTATCTTTTTGTTTAGTACCCGTATAACAATATGTACAAGCTCAAATAATGCGGAGGAGGTTGTTTTTTATTCGTTAGAATCAGTTTTTTTTATTCGGACAAAAGAGACTATTCTCTTCCTTTTTATAGATTTAAAAAAGGAAGAGAAAGAGGAATAAATTTCCCTTTGAATACCTCCTATATTTTTCATTTCTTTTTCATTTTTTTCTCTTTCGGAGACTTTTTTAGGGCAAATAATATTTTTTACTGTGATTTTACTTAAAAATTAGATTGCTTAAACAGTAATATTTACAAGAAGTGAAGTAACTGACAAAAAGTGATTTAATTTTCTTAGGTCTCGAATATGTTGTGTTAAAAATCGCATTTTGAAGGTGCTCGCTTAGACCAATCTGATACTATATCATTTATTTAGAATTATTCTATATTAACAATTCACTTTATAATTAATAAATTATAATTAATTAAAATCATTTTTGGCTATTAAAAATGATTTTGATGTAAAAATATAGCTATATATGTATTTGTATTGCGAATTATGTAAATTTGTATAGCAATTCACTGATAGAGAATATTAATCGATTGATTGATGAGAATTGGAATCTTTTACACGTTCCTTTTACTTGTAAAAAAATTAAGTTAAACGCTTTACAATTTTGGATAAACGAGATAAAGAATTAATAGCATAAGATTGGAGTTTTCCAACTACTGTGCGGAAAGTGGGACACCTCATTAGGCGAATTTTTTGAGAAAAGCGTGAGCAAAGCTAATTGAGCATAAAAGATTGTAGGATTTTAAAAAAAGAAAAATGATATAATAGAATAAAAAAGAAGCGAAGAAAAGAAAAAGAAGAAAATATGTCACAAACAAATGATGTTATACGAAGGTTAAAGCAACTGCTTGGCTATAAGAATGATCAAGAGTTAGCTGAGTTATTGGAAATCAAACCCAATACTTTATCCTCTTGGAAAATACGCGATACCTTGCGCTACGACAAAATTATTGCGTTATGCAGAAGACAACGAATTGATTTAAATGATTTGTTTCTGGTGTTTCCTAATATAGGATTAAATATAAATTTTGAACATAGACGGGTAAAAATGATTTCCGTTGACCATCAAATCGAGTATTTTTTAGATCCAGTAAAGTGTGGTGCTTCCGCACCAGTCTGTGCATTTCCAACCGAAGATGCAATTGATATGGCTTTTCAAATTGGAGTGAACAATATGTATCCGACACTTAAAGTGAGTTCCTATGTGCTAACCAAGCGAATCGATATCCATCAAATGAAGCCTTGGCAATTGTACTTAATGGTAATCAAAGGCAAGGGGATTTTGTGCTATCGATTTAAGCGATCTACCGATCAAGGGGAGTTAGTGTTTGTCAGTGACAATCCAACCTTTGACAACCTGGTTATTAAGACAGAGGAGATTAGGGAGATTTTTTGTATTCGAGGGGTATTTCTACCCAATATCAAAAACCTCTCCTAAGTAAAAAATAAACAACCATATCCTATGTTTATAGTATGTAGAAGATAATGTCAGAGAGAAAATAAAAGCGCGCGGTATTTTCACTTACTCACTATCACTAGTTAAAGAACAATTCGTTCTGTTTTCATAAAAATCCTTTAAACCTGGGGGAGTAATCCCAATGTTACATTGCTTGATGTCTTGTTTTTAAAAACAAGTCAACAAGGGATAGGAAACGCATGCACCTAACTGAACGTTGCTAGCTATCTCGCAGGCCTTGTTTCTCCTAGGAATATAGTTGAATGAAACACGAGAATGAGGGAGGATTAAACGATACAGGGATTATCCAAATAGGACGAGCATTTCCTTGTATTTAAGTACGATTTAAAAACAAAAAAAATTAAAAAAAGTAGAATATGATAAGAAAATTTATTCCATTAATTGCGCTTGTTTTAAGTGGCTCAGCTATGGCCCAAGTAGGGATTGGAACGAAAAAAGCTGCTACTGCATCACAGTTGGATGTGGTATCCACAGACAAGGGGGTTCTTTTACCTCGAATTAAATTAAACAATATTCAGGATCACTCCATGATTGCTGGAGACATGGTTGAAAGTTTACTTGTTTATCATGTTGGGAGTCCTACTATGGTAGCTGGATTCTATTATTGGAAAGATAATGCTTGGACGCTTTTACTTTCTGGTGATACCTTCATCGATAGAAAAAACAATACGTTTACTATTGGTTTAAATCCTAATAAGAACGATGAAGAGTCTTTAATTATTACAGATACAGAAAACCATAGCGTGTATTTGTCAATCGCAGAAATTGCGAACAACAGTACGTTTGTAACGAATTTGGTAGAAAACCAAGAGTTTATCACCAAGTTGGGGGATAATATTGATTTTGTTAATCACATTACGAATAACAATGAGTTTATTGAGAACATCATCAATAAGCTAAAAGGAAAATACGGAAACGTACAGTATAATGCGGTAACCAAAAAATTCTTTTATTACGATGAGCAAGGAAATGAACATGAAATTGATTGGAGCACATTGAATACGGTAAACGTGAGTTTTACCTTAGTGAATGATCGATTAGTTGTTACAGATTCAGCTGGAAATGCAGTATCTCTTGCAGTCGAAGAAATTGCGAACAACAGTACGTTTGTAACGAATTTGGTAGAAAACCAAGAGTTTATCACCAAGTTGGGGGATAATATTGATTTTGTTAATCACATTACCAACAACAATGAGTTTATTGATAACATCATCAATAAGCTAAAAGGAAAATACGGAAACGTACAGTATAATGCGGTAACCAAAAAATTCTTTTATTACGATGA